>NZ_HF988875.1:0-20296 GCF_000435035.1 Porphyromonas sp. CAG:1061
CGAGAATGGCACTTCGTGCAACATTCTCAATCTAGCAATGCACGAAGGGAAGTGGGGAGATAAAACTGATTGGTTTTATCGACGTAAACCACTGGCATTGGCAGCTCGTGTAGCTCTTTATTGAGATAGAGTTGGTTGGTAAAACTCTTGATACGAAGTGTTTTACGACCTTTCTTTACAGTGAGCTCCTTATTCTGTGGCACATCACCACTAATGGTCACCTTGAGCCCACTGAAGACTTCACTGTGTGGGGCGAAGTACTGATGGGTCAGCTCAAGCATAGTAGGCTCTAAGCCGAGTGAGCGACGTAAGTAGTCATGAAGCTCCATATTATTATGGACACCCATGAGTCTCTGATCCTCAGTGGGGGCATACGTTGCCAGGAATACATCCTCAGCGGTATGCCCATGGGTGGTAAATCCAAGGTACATCCTGTCGCGGTAGATGGATGCGATGAAGTCGGATAGTCCGGCAGTATAGAGGGCACCTTCGCCTGAAATGTTGAGAGCCTTTAATTGCTGCTTAATGGCTGCACGCTCGGCATCGGGAGCGAGTTCTAGCTGACGAAGCAACTTAAGTGCCACTAACTCCTCCTCTGTAGGGGCGAAGGTGGTCACCTCTTCAAAGATCTTTGCCAACTGGCTCTCCTCGGCCGCCTTGATCATTTCGGCCAGTCCGACGGAGCTCTTTTTTATCTTGATGAGTGGTCCGAAGAGGGTCTCTTTGGAGGCACCGGCATAATTGGGAAGGTCACCTCGCCCAAGGCTCAGTCCACTATTACCATGGTCTGCGGTAACGACCACAATGGTATTGCCATCGGCCTTAGCAAAGTCAAGTGCCACCTGCACGGCACGATCGAAGGCGAGGTATTCTGTAGCCATCGCCACTGGGTCATTGGCGTGTGCCGCCCAATCTACTTTGGAGCCCTCAACGAGCAAAAAGAAACCGTTAGGATTATTGCGATCAAGCAAAGAAATCGCCGAGGAGACCATCTCGCTTAGCTTAGGGTCTCTGCCAGCCACCCCATCCATATCATACGGGATATCACGATGAGAGAATAGGCTCCACATACGATCCTTTTGGTTGGAGGTAAGTGAGGCGTGGTCATTGAGGTAGACGCCATAATCCTGACTACGTAGGTAATTCACCTGCTCTTCACTGATCAAGCCTGCCCCACCCCCAATCACTACATCAAGGTGATTGTGTACCATTTGTGGGATAATCCAATCGTAGCGCTTTCTACTGTAGCTATGTGCAGTGGCATCGGCGGGCGTTGCGTGTGGAAATTCACAAGTAACCACTACCCCAACCTTACGATCTTGTAACACCCTAGTGGCCTCCATCAGTGAAACGACTGGTCGGTACCCCATGGTGCTATCTACGGGGATAAGATCTTGGGAAGTGGCATAAGGATAAGTGCCAACCATTCCTTGAATGGAAGGCATACCATTCATATAGGTAGAGGTGGTAGGGGCGGAATCACCAATAGGGGCATCGGAGCAAAAGGTGAGCACGGTACCACTTATGTAAGGGTCAAGGTGCAGTTTGGTAAGTGAATCGGCCTGTAGATTTTGATACCAGCGTGCTAGTGAGATGGTGCTGAGCGATGTACCATCAGAAATCATAAAGATGACGTTTTTAACTGGTTTGGTTGGTTGCTCTGCTACCAACAACTGTGGCAAAGCGAAGAGCAAGGTAGCGAGTACACAAAGAGTTCGTTTCATTGTTACTATTTATTTATCAATTATATACTAAGGTCGTCCTGGCACAATGGGGTCAGCTCCTCGGGTAGAGGGGTAATATTCTCCGCTCCTTGTGTGCCAATGATATAACTATTCTCCAATCCTACCGCCCCCACTTCAGGAAATACAAACTTCGGCTCAAGGGCAATGGTCATACCGCTTCTGAAGGTATCTCGAGAGCGCGCGGTGAGCACTGGAACTTCATTGATCTCAATACCAAAGCCATGGCCAACAAACTTCACCTTATTGGCGTGTCCCATAAAGTAATTGGAAAGCCCCTCCTCTTCGGCACGAGCGGCACAATGATTAAAGACTTCGGCAACTGGTGCCCCCTCCTTGGCATAGGTCTGAAACCACTTATGAAGCTCCATAGAAAGCTGGTGGGCTTTATGCACCTCCTCTGGCAGTGTCCCTAAGTAATAGGTGCGGGTGATATCGGTTTGGTACACCCCATAATTGCCCGACATATCTACCATTACCGTGGTATTGGGGGCTATCTCCTGATTGGACGCGCCCATAGGCATGGCAAAGGTGCCTTTTCCTCCCATTGTAAAGTCGTAAGGGGCAGGGTTATCGGCATTGCGACCAGATATCACATTGCCCATAAATATCTCCGACCTAGCTCCGAAGGAACGGAAGAGGCCTATGGAACCGCGACGACGCATCTGATACTCTAGCTGATGCTGGAGATCGAGCTCTGACATTCCACTCTGGTAGAGTTCTGGTACCAGCCGATAGATCTCCATATGCACCTCTGCAAGGTGGCGTATGGCGGTGAGCTCTTGCTCGGTCTTGATGCTCCTTACGCTCCGCATAAGTGATGAGGCATCCACACTACTCACTCCCTCGGGAGAGAGTTTGGAGAGTCTCTGATAGTCGGTCACGGGGAGGTAGCCAAGCTCTAGGGCTGTGGTGGAAGATATAGCAAGCCCCCTACCCTTAAGTAGATCGGGAATCAACTCGGGCTTGCGCACATTAAAGATAAGCTCCTCGGGATAGCCTTCTAGCACGTAGGTGGGGCGCTCCAAAAAGAGTAGCGGTAGGGCCTCATCTTTATGAATAAAGATATACCCTTGTGCCACGCTCCCAGTGAGGTATAGGAAGTTGGGGACACTACCGAGTAGCAAGCTATCAATGGACGCTGCCTGAAGGGCTGCTTTTATTTTGTCTGTTTTGAGAATGATTTCGTCAATTGTTGTATTCATACGTTCGGGAAATGGATTAAATAGCAGGTAAACTCATTCCTGTAAACTTGCGATAAAGGTCGAGGGCATAGACATCGGTCATTCCACTTATATAGTCTAGGGCACTCTGTATCTTGCCGTACATGGTGTCGCGGTGCATATCGTATTGCTCGGGAATACGCTTAAACCATAAAAGGCTATAAGCATTATCTGGCTTGGTCTGTGCCTCTATCAAGGTATCTAATAGGTACTCAAAGATGCGGAAGCCGGCGAACTCGATATCTAGCACCTCCTTGGTAAAGTAGATCTTATCAAAAGCTATTTCACGGGTATGCTTAAAGGCGGTACGCTCGCGCTCTGGCAGTGCCTGAATCAGCGACCCTTCGAAGGTACCTTTGAGGATCTCCTCTTCGTGATCCAAGAAGGCAGTGGTAGTGGTAGCAACCAAGCGACCAATAGCCACCGAACGAAGGTAGGCAACTTGCTCATTGTGGTCGGTAACCTTGGAGAGGATCTCATCCACATACTTATGCTGCGCAGTGGGGATGAAGGCTTGCATCAACTCCATGCACTCTTCCCTGCTGATCAGCTTTAGTTTGTAGGCATCTTCGAGGTCCATAATCTGGTAGCAGATATCATCGGCTGACTCTACAAGATAGACAAGGGGATGACGTGCATAGACTGGTGGCTCGCCTTTCTTGGACTTCAAGATGAGACCTAAGTGGTCGGCAATCTTTTGATAGCTAGCTTGTTCGGTCTCAAAAAAGCCGAACTTTCCTTGGGAGCTGAGCGATGTATAAGGGTACTTGACCACGGAAGCAATGGTACTATATGTGAGTACGAAGCCCCCTTTTCGACGCCCTTTGAATCCATGTGTGAGTAGCCGCAGAGCATTGGCATTGCCTTCAAAGTGGGCAAAGTCTTCCCAACGGCCACCCTCATCTAGCACTTGTTGCTTCCATCGAGTCCCTTTGCCTTCGGTAAAGTAGGCACTGATAGCCCGCTCTCCAGCGTGCCCAAAGGGAGGGTTACCCATATCATGAGCCAAACAAGCAGCCGATACAATGGCGCCGAAGTCGGCATGATCGGGGAGTAAATCGGGGTATCTTCGGCAGACCTCTCGCCCTATCTGTGTGCCGAGAGAACGCCCAATACAGGAAACCTCTAGGCTATGAGTCAATCGGTTATGAACGAATACCTTCCCTGGTAGGGGGAATACCTGAGTCTTATTTTGCAACCGTCTAAAGGGTGGAGAGAAGATAAGTCGGTCGTAGTCTCTTTGGAAATCGGTTCGATTCTCCTGCTTTTGGCTGTGTGACTCAAGTCCAAATCGCCTATCGCTTATCAGCCTCTCCCATTGCATCATTTCGCTACTCATTGCTCAAGAATTATGGAGCTTATTGATTAACTCTGCCATACCTTTGCCTGCTCCCATCTTGATATGAACGAACTGGCTTGATCCGGGCACATCTTTAGGGTCAATGAGGTAGATAGGCGTGCCTCTTGGTACAAACTGTACTAGCCCAGCTGCTGGGTAGACGTTGAGGCTTGTGCCAATGATTACGAAGATATCGGCGGTCTCAACCTCACGAACGGCATCCTCCATACGAGGGACAGGCTCGCCAAAATAGACAATGAATGGACGGAGACGATGGCCTTGGGCATCTCTATCCTCGGTAGTCATCCTTAGCCTTCCTTCTGGTAAAGGAAGCGGAGTGGAGAGGTCATTCTCACTACAGCACTTCATCAGCTCTCCATGAAGGTGAATGATGTGGCTACTCCCAGCTCGCTCGTGGAGGTCGTCGATGTTTTGGGTAATGACGGTAACGTCATACTCCTTCTCCAGCTCGGCAAGTAGCTTATGTCCTTGATTAGGCTGAGCATTCACACACTGCTCACGACGGTCGTTGGCAAAGTCAATCACCAGCTTAGGATTTCTCCGATACCCTTCGGCCGAAGCAACCTCCTCCACTGAGTAGTGCTCCCAAAGTCCATCACTATCTCTAAACGTGGCGATGCCACTCTCCGCACTTATTCCAGCTCCTGTAAGAGCTACTAACTTCTTCTTTTTCATCTTCACCTTAAATTTACCAATCATGTGGTGTGTGACCCATCTGTATTTCAAGGTTACCTCCCTTAGCAATCTGCTCAAAGGTAATATACCGCTCATTCATGGGCTCGCCATTAAATCGAATGCTTTGGATATAGATATTTTCACTGCTATTATCCAGCACTTTGATCTTAAAGAGGCCATCACGCACCTGAAGCTCTGCACTATCTACCATAGGAGTTCCGAAGTAATAACGTCCACCGCAAGGCTCCATCTGATAAAAGCCCAGTGCCGACAAAATGTACCACGCACTCATCTGCCCAGCATCTTCGTTACCCGACAGACCATCGTAATCGGCATGATACAGCTCGGTCATCACCTGCCTGAGCAAAGGAGCGGCCTTGCTCTGCTTCCCTAGCATACTATACATATAAAGTATGTGATGGCTTGGCTCATTGCCGTGGGCAAACTGGCCAATCAGACCTGAAATATCTGGAGATACGTCATCGCCCTCAATGACTGAGGGGAGGATAAAGAGACTATCCAACTTGGAGAGGAACTGCTCTTCGCTACCAAAGCACTCTACCAAGCCCTTCACATCGTGAGGAACGAGGAAGGTGTATTGCCATGCATTTCCCTCACAATAGTCATCATTGCGGTGGGTAGAGGCCAGTGGATTAAAGTCGGGGTTAAAGTTACCCTTTTGGTCCACGCCACGCATAAAGCGTGTCACTGGATCGTAGTGGTAGTGGTAGCTCTTGCTACGCTTGAGGAAATAGGTATAATCCTCCTCGTGCCCCAGTGCTTGCGCCACCATAGCAACCGACCAATCGGCTAGTGCATACTCGAGGTCATAAGCTACACTCTCTAGCATACTATCGTATGGGATATAGCCGTACTGGATACGATACTCCTGTCCTCGCTTGGGTACCATAGCCGATGCCTTAAGTGCTTCATAAGCCTTCTCCTTATCAGTGACGTATCCCTTGAGGATAGCATCTGCCAGTACTGGAATGCCAGGCGCACCAACCATGGTATAGGTCTCATTACCCACTAGATGCCAGATAGGCAGCTCACCTTGCTCCTCATAGATCGCCATCATTGTTGCCACTATGTCGGGCATCATTTCGGGGTGAATCAGCGTCATCAATGGGTGTGCTGCCCGATAGGTATCCCATAGTGAGAAGATCGTATAGTTAGTGAAGTCGGCCTTTTCGTGCACCTTTTGGTCAGCGCCATAGTAGCTACCATCGACATCAGAAAAGAGGCTAGGTGCTATCATGGTATGGTATAGGCCAGTATAGAATATCTTCATCACATCAGGTAGGTGACTCTCTATTTTCACCTTGCTAAGCTCTTGATTCCATAGCTGCTTAGCCTCAGCACGGACCTCATCAAACTGCCATCCTTTTTGCTCAGCTTCCATGTTCTTCCACGCTCCCTCTATAGAAGTAGGTGAAAGGGCGACCTTCATCATCACCTCTCTATCAAGCTTGGAGTCTAGGTCAATTCGACCATAGACCACCTTACCACGACCATCCTTCTCACGTGGCTGACCATCGGTTATCACAGTCAGATCCTCGATAGGTTGAGATAGCTCTACTGCGAAGTAAACCTTCTGATCCTTTGCCCAACCAGTAGAATAGCGATACCCCTCTAGTTGCGTATCATTAACCATAATGATGTATCCCTCTGTAGCCTTATCCCAGTTGCCTCCATTCTCTAAGTCAAAGACAATGGCACGCTCCTCTGACCCTTCTGGGAAGGTGTACTTGTGGTAGCCAATACGACTAGTAGTGGTCAGCTCTACATCAATGCCATATCGCTCCAAGTGGGTAGAGTAATAGCCCGGCTCCACCTGCTCTACCGAGCGACGGCTATAGCTCCAAAGCCCACTCTGTGGGTCATCGTGATTACCACGTGCATAAGTCACCTCGCCAGTGACGGGCATCACGGTGATATCTAGCAAGTCACCAATTCCAGTACCACTGAGATGAGTGTGTGAAAAACCTATCACCGTAGAGTCGCTTACGTGATAACCACTACACCAATCCCACCCAGTGGTGACACTGGTGGGACCCAATTGAACCATTCCCCAAGGGACAGAAGCTCCAAGGAACACATGCCCATGACCTCCAGTACCGATCCATGGGTCTACATAATCTGTAGGGATCAATTCTGCCACTACCTGTTGCTTACTCTCCTTGCAACCAACCATCAAAAGTGTAGCTAGCAAACCTAGCATACACATCAGCTTTTTACTCATCTCTATTATCCTCAATTATTCTCTACTTAATTCCTGTATGTCCAAACCCTCCTGCTCCACGCTCAGTCTCTTCTAGTGCTTCAGTCACATGCCATGTCACATGAGCATGCTTCGCCACTACCATCTGACAGATCCGTTCGCCTGGTTCAATCGTATACTTGGTATCCGAAAGGTTGGCAACGATTGCCTTTATCTCACCCCTATAGTCGGCATCGATAGTACCCGGTGCATTGAGCAGTGTGAGACCGTGCTTCAGTGCCAATCCACTTCGTGGCCTTATCTGTGCCTCATACCCCTCTGGCAATGCAATATAAAGACCCGTAGGTACCGCCACTCTCTGCAGTGGTTCCAGCTCTATTGGAGACTCTATATTTGCCCGAATATCAAGGCCCGCCGATAAGGGTGTGGCATACTCAGGAAGTGGGTAAGGACTTTGATTGATTATTTTAATCTCTACTTGATTATTCATATATTCTATCTATAGTGGTAAACCATTGTACTTGATTGCTTTCTTAGCTTTTTGTAGCAATTTTATCTTATCCTCCAAAGCAATGTCAATAGATATTGGCAATATCCATATTCTATTCCTTACCTCCTTTGGAATCCATTGCTGGCAGGTGAGCAGGCGCATTCCATCCTTCTCCGTTGTGAGAACAAAGAGATCCTGGTCACTTTGGAGGTCATCCACTAGCACCTCTACCTCCTCTTTAGTAAAACGATGATGGTCGGGGTACTCTATGTAATCAACCACCTTAGGGAAAGTGCTTTTGCATGTCTGCTGAAAAGCAGCCGGACGTGCAATGCCACTCACCACCAAGATTGGACTATCTTGTGTTAGCCTATGACTTGAAGTAGTATCTGCCTCCGTAAAGAGTGGTCTTGGTTGCTCATATCTTACACTGGTACAGAAGACATCTTGATAGGCCATAGTCCCGAGATTGTCCATTTTTAAGCGCATCTCAGTTACATTGACCTGTCGAGGAGTTCCAGTAAGGATAATTGCCTCAGCTCTAGCTGCCTCCTTTCTACTCTCACGTAGTCGCCCATACGGCATCAAATAATCGTCATAGTAAGGTTTGCAGTAAGGAGTCAGTAGTATAGAAAAAGATGGGGTCACTCTGCGGTGCTGGAAACCATCGTCCATGAGCACCACGTCGGGACGCTCCTCCTCTGGCATCGCCTCCATCGTCTCGAGAGCGCGCCGACGGTCGCCATCAATATAAACCATCACCTCTGGATGTTTTTGCTTGATTTGGAAAGGTTCGTCACCTATTCTATCTGCGTTATCCTCCAGAGATGCGATGATAGGCCTACGCGTGCGACGACCATAACCACGAGAGAGGACGGCGACCTTATATTCTCGCTCCAAGAGAGATATAAGCAACTCAATATGAGGGGTTTTACCACTTCCTCCTACGGATAGATTACCGACACAAATAGTGGGTATTTCCGACTTCCAAGAGGAGACTAGGCGGTGATCATAAGCAAAATTGCGGATACCTACAGCCATCGAATAAAGGGCTGTGGGTATCCACAATAAAATATTTTTACGCTCTGGTCTCCCCATGCTTAAGTCATCTCTATTTTACATCATGCCTAGAGTCGTCTGAGTAGTCTCACATGCGGTAGCCCCTACTCTAGTAAGATCATAGGGAGGTAATGCCTTTACACCGCTCATCTGCTTAATGTACTGCTCGGTACGCCTATAGAGTTTCTCCTCATTGGTGAGGGTGAAATACTCATAGAGGGTCTGTACACTGGCACCAACATTGACTCCAAATATTTTTTGTAGCCAATCGACCTCCTCCTTACTCTCCACAACGGTATAGCTATCTAGTTCGGCCAATCTGGCTGCCTCTTGAATAGCCACATCAAGACCACCCAACTGGTCTACTAGCCCAAGCTCAATGGCCTTAGCACCGAGCCATACACGCCCTTGACCAATAGAGTCGACAGTCTCTTTTGATAAGTCACGACCTGTTGCCACGCGCGTAATAAACTGATCGTAGCCACGCTCTATCATCTCCTGAAGTTTACCAGCTACACGAGGGCTTAGTGGCTTAGTAACAGAGAGACTACCAGCAGTAGAAGTGCTTACTTGCTCCTCTTTTAGCCCCAACTTCTTCATAGTGCCTTCAGCATTAGGAATGATACCAAAGATACCGATAGAGCCCGTAAGAGTATAAGGGTTAGCAACAATAGCACTAGCATGTGATGAGATATAATAGCCACCCGATGCAGCGTAGTCACCCATAGAGACTACCACAGGCTTCTCTTGCTTCAACTGTGCCAGTTCATGGCAAATCAATTCAGAGGTCGTCACTGCACCGCCACCCGAATTAACTCTCAAGACTACCGCTTTCACGTCATCGTCTTCAGCAGCTTCACGAAGTTGCTTCACCACACGCTCCGTAATCACACGTTCTGAAGACCATAGGTCATCAGAATCCTCACCAGTACCTATCACGATATTACCCTCGGCATAGATAACAGCAACCTCATCACTACCACTACCTGAATCATAAAGTGGGAGAAGGTCTTCCACATGGAGGTAATCCATCTCATATTCACTATCTCCAAATAACCTCTCGGCAAGTGTCTGATCTAGATCTACACGATACACAAGGGTGTCAATCAAACCTAGTTGCTCGGCAATGTCCAACTTATCCATAAATTGAACATTGTCGGCAAACTGCTGGAATACACTAGCATCTACCCCTCTACTCACTGCCATCTCAGTGGTAGTTCCTTGCCATAGACCCTGAAGATACTCCTCAATTTGCAAACGATTAGCTGGGCTTAGACCGTCAAGGATATAGGGTTCCACAGCCCCCTTAAAGGTACCTACCTTAAAGACCTGCATCTCCACACCGAGCTTCTGAAGTAGCCCTTTGGTAAACACTGTGGAGCTAGTAAGTCCAATAATATTTAGGCTTCCCTCAGGACCACCAATCACTTGGTCGGCAACGCTACTCACGTAATAATTAAGGAAACTATAATTATCCGAATAGGCAATCACCTCTTTTCCCGACTCTTGAAAACGTTTCAAAGCATCTCGCAACTCCTTGGCAGTTGCGAAGTTGAGACCTGTATTCTCTAACTTCAATACAACTGCTTCGATATCCGAATTTTCACGAGCCACCTCAAGAGCCTTTAGGATCTCAGGTAGAGTGTAGTTTTTACGTACCTCTTTACTCAAGAAGTCAAAAGGATTCTCCACGGAAGTATCGGTCACAACACCATTCATATCCAGGAGTAGTACACTCTCCGCCTTTACCTTCTTTGTCTCTTTTTCTCCATTAAAGGCACCCATTACTCCACCAACTGCAGCACCCAACATTGAGAAAAAGATAATAAATACTATTACACTTGCTAGAATGACTCCAAGACAAGAGCCAAAAACTACTTTAAGAAAACTTTTCATCCTTCAATAATCTATAATTACGCTATCCGTGCTATTATTCGAGTAAAAACATTGAGCCAAATACCCTCTTAATCGCATAAGGTATTGACCTAACCTCCGACATTGCAAGATACCAATTTATCACCACATACACTAATGAGAATTCCCACTAATTTCACATTGAGAGAGAATGTTGCACGAAGTGCCATTCTCAGACATTTGCAGAGGAATTATATCGTCATTGAATTACAATGAAATATAGACCGTTAGGAGCGTTTTTGTAAACGTCTGATAACCAGGTGTATATTTTAGCGGTTTTCGAGTTGCATCTAAGCGATCGGTTAGTTGCAACTAAGCAAATGGTTAGTTGCATCTCAGCAAATGCTTAGTTGCAACTCAACTTTTGCTCTCCTAACTAGGGCGTGAGACATCGTGCAACAGTCTCTTTTTTTTGCTTCCCATAGCTATGGTATCTCTAGAAAGTATAAACTCCGACTCTCTGTGACTGCTTTTTCAAACAAAGCTAAGCCCCATGCACACAGCGTTGCATGGGGCTTAGTATGACACGGTCTTCCACCTCAAATAATAGTGGCGTTACTTAATGAGGCTCATAAATTCCTCTCGGGTCTTAAAGTCCTGAAAGGCTCCTGTAAAGTCGCTAGTAGTAGTAATCGAGCCCTCCTTTTGAACTCCACGCATCTGCATACACATATGCTGCGCCTCAATAACCACCATCACGCCCAATGGCTTAAGGGTATCTTGGATACACTCTTTAATCTGTGTGGTCAGTCGCTCCTGAACCTGCAATCGACGGGAAAGAATATTAACGATTCTAGGGAGCTTGCTCAGTCCCGTAATGTACTTATTTGGGATATAAGCAATGTGGACCTTACCGAAAAAGGGCAACATATGGTGCTCACACATAGAATAGAAACCAATATCCTTGACAATCACCATCTGCTTGTAGTCTTCTCTAAATTTAGCCGACTCCAACACTGCAGCTGGGTCTTGATGGTAACCTTGGGTTAAAAAACGTAGGGCTCTTGCAACACGCTCAGGCGTCTTTAGTAGCCCTTCTCTTGTAGGGTCTTCCCCGATAAGCTGAAGTATCTCTTTATTATGTGCTGCCAAATCGGCAATCAATTGACTCTCCTCTTCTTGGTCAATCTTCTCTGTGTAATAAGGGTTATCGTGATGTGACATATTCTTGATCTACTAATTTATAAGTCTTGAGGATCTAGACGCACCTGTGACCTGATTATGTACATTTCTCTAGCAAAGGCAGGAAATGATTTCTTGAGCTCTTGCATCTTAGTATGCGCTTCACTCTGGTCTACAAAGTTACCCACCCTCACTCTCCAAAAGGGAGCATCATACTCCACTGTTGGTAGTAGCTCAGGGTAAAGAGCATTAATCTGATTGCGTCGCTGCGTTGCGATCGCCTTACTATTCCGCAGGTTGCCACTATAAACCTGAATTCGAAAGCCCGAGATAACCGCAAGGCCATTCACGATGCGTGCATTATCCAACAAACTAGCGGACTTCATCCCTACAAGGGATTCGATCTCAGGACTTTGAGTTACGAGCACTACTCCAGCACCTGGCTCCATCGCCTGAAGTGCCTGAAAGATAGCAGGGCGAGTAGGCTGCTGTGCCATGGTCGCTGACGAACATAGCCACAATAGCAAGCCACATAATAGCCATTTATCTAGACGTATTCTTTTCATATGCACAAAGATAGCAAATAAGTCAGATATATTTTGCCTATCTAGTAGCTTTTAAGTAGCTTTGAAAGGAATAATAGAGTATTAACGCTAAAGTATTGGATGAATAAATGAAATATTATAGAGTAACACTACCTACTCCAGCCGATGAGTGGGCGACAGATATATTGATGCAAAAGCTAGGGGATATCGGTTTTGACTCCTTTGAAAATGACGGCAAAGAGTTACATGCTTACATACCAGTTAGCTCCTACAACGAAGCAAGTATAGAGGCGACACTTTCTGAGGCCCCTTTTGAAGCACTGCAAAAGCAAGCCAAAGTTGAAGAGGTGGAGGATAAAAACTGGAATGAAGAGTGGGAGAAGCACTATTTCGACCCTGTGGTAGTGGTGGACGGAGAGCTAGGGATACGGGCACCATTTCATCAACCTATTGAAGGGGTAAAGCACGAAATCGTTATTGAACCCAAAATGGCCTTCGGCACAGGCAACCACGCCACCACACAGGCTATGCTCACACTCCTCAGCCAAATTTACCTAGAGGGTTGCTCAGTGATTGACATGGGTTGTGGTAGCGGAATTCTCGGCATATATGCGATGATGAAAGGCGCTAAGGAGTGCGTGAGCATAGACATTGACGATTGGTGCATAGAAAATGCAGAAGAGAATGCCCGCCAAAATAATGTAGCACTCAAAGTACTTCAAGGTGATGCCAATATACTACAGAAGATACCACGTGCCGATATATTCCTAGCAAATATCAATCGGAATATTATTCTGCAAGACCTCGAGCGATATGTCTCGCGTATGCACCCAAGTGGCATCATGCTCCTTTCAGGATTTCTGGATGAAGACCTTCCACAGATTATGGATGCCGTTTCAGCGCATGGTCTCACCCACTCTGGGCACATTGAAATGCCTGGAGGCTGGGTCGCTATGAGGGTTACGAATCAAATGCCGTAATACCAGAGAAGTACCTACCCGAAGAGACTGTTGCACGAAGGGGATGAGCTATACTTAGCATTCAGTACGAATGCCGTAGCATAGCATCTTCCCTTTCGTGCAACATTCTGTATGTAATATATTATGGAAAAGTTTTTGCAATTAGGAATAATTTTCTACCTTTGCCTGTGAAGAGGTGATTGAAGCGCATTACCTATGTGCTTTGATTGAAAAGGGAACTCAGTGAGAATCTGGGACTGGACCCTCAGCTGTATATTCTGTAGACAGCTTTGCCATCTCGTAATGTCACTGTAGGTCGTTACTCCGAACTGGGAGAAAATCTATGGGAAGACTGCAAAGCAAGAGCCAATAGGCGACAGGATGAGTCAGAAGACCTGCCTTTTCGTTGATAGTTTTTTGTTTCTGGGGAATTCGGCAACAAAGGACGGACATTGATTACTAAGACGGACTATTTATTACCATACTAGAGGTATTTCATCTTCATTTGGTATACCCATAGTTGCTTCACAGGTGGAAGCATCTTGCCCTATGGTATAGTTTGAATAGGAATCAACTCTCTGTACCTCGATTTTCCCATTAGCAAGAAAACATAATAGTGGATTAATAGCAAGTATATATATTTAACACAAACCACTAAAAAAGTACTAAAATGAAAACGAGAGAAGAGTACATCGAGAGCCTGAGAAAGCTCAACCTAAATGTATGGTTTATGGGGAAGAAGATAGATAACCCTGTGGACCACCCTATGATCAGACCATCCCTCAACTCGCTGGCGATGACCTATGAACTTGCACAACAAGAGGAGTATAAGGACTTGATGACAGCCAAGTCTAATCTTACTGGACACACTATTAATCGCTTCTGCCACATCCATCAGAGTACTGATGACCTTGTGAAAAAGGTTAAGATGCAACGGCTACTAGGACAAAAGACCGCTTCCTGCTTTCAGCGATGTGTAGGTATGGATGCTTTCAATGCTGTATGGAGTACTACCTATGAAATGGATGAAGCTCTTGGCACTGACTACCACCAACGCTTTGGGAAGTATGTAGAGTATGTACAGGAAAATGACCTAGTGGTGGATGGTGCTATGACCGATCCTAAGGGTGATCGTAGCTGCTCTCCATCACAACAAGAGGATCCAGACCTTTACGTGCACATTAATGAGATCCGCCCTGATGGTATCATTGTTACAGGAGCCAAGGCACACCAAACTGGGTCGGTCAATTCACACGAGCATCTTATTATGCCTACTTGCACGATGAGAGAAGAGGATGCAGACTACGCTTTATCATTTGCTATCCCAAGCGACGCGGAGGGCGTGACCATTATCTATGGTCGCCAATCTTGCGACACTCGCAAACTAGAACCAGGGGCAGAAATCGACCTCGGTAATGCCACCTTTGGCGGTCACGAGACCCTTTTTGTGATGGATCATGTATTTGTCCCTAACGAGCGCATCTTTATGTGCCGTGAGTATCAGTTCTCCAATATGCTCGTAGAGCGCTTTGCCGGCTACCATAGACAGTCTTATGGTGGCTGTAAAGTAGGTGTAGGAGACGTATTAATCGGTGCTGCCGCACTAGCTGCCAACTACAATGGCGTACCTAAGGCTTCTCATATCAAGGACAAACTTATTGAAATGGTGCACCTCAATGAGACTCTCTTCAGCTGTGGTATCGCTTGTTCGGCTGAAGGCAAGCCCACATCATCTGGCAACTATCTTATAGATATGCTACTAGCAAATGTATGTAAGCAGAATGTAACCAGATTTCCATACGAGATCACTCGCCTAGCTGAGGATATTGCTGGAGGATTAATGGTAACAATGCCATCCGAAGCCGACCTAAAGCATCCTGAAATTGGCCCTATAGTGAAGAAGTACTTAGTTGGCGCAAAGGGTACCGACACCTCAAACCGTATACGTATACTACGCCTCATTGAGAACCTCTGCCTTGGGACTGCAGCTGTGGGCTACCGTACAGAGAGCTTGCACGGTGCCGGTTCACCACAGGCTCAGCGCATCATGATTTCTAGACAATGCAATATGGATGGCAAGAAGGAACTTGCTAGAAATATAGCTGGGATAGATACTACATTGGATCGCAAATAATAGATACTAGGAGTATATGATGCACTTAAAATCCCAAATAACGACGGAGCAAATCTCCCGTGTACTTGAAGAGGTCATCAAACCTCAGCTCCAAGTACACGGAGGTAACCTCCATCTCATTGATATAGAGGGTAATATCATCCGTCTAAAGGTCACGGGGACATGCCAATCTTGCCCTTCACTCAACGACACTATCGAGGAAGTTATTTTACAATCTCTACAGGATGCCTTTAATGACTCCACCATCCAAGTACAAGTGGATAGAGGGGTTAGTTCGAGTTTAATCCAAGAAGCGCTCGAGATCATTCGAAAATAAATAATCATCATATTTCCAATCACTCGTATGGACTGGAGTAAATTGTATAGTGTTCCGCAGATATCTGCGGAAGAGGCTGTTACACACATTAAAGACAACGACCTTGTAGTCGTAGCACACGCAGCCGGTGCGCCTCAATTGTGTGTGGATGCTCTGATGAATAACTTTCAAGCATACCACAACGTGAGAGTTTTCCATATGCTCACACTGGGGAAGGGGATCTGCAACCCTCCAGAGATGGCAGGACATCTACAGCATATTACAAACTTCATAGGTGGTAATATGCGCCAAGCTATGAAGGAAAATAGAGTGGACTTTTTCCCTGGATACTTCTCGGAGGTGCCGGCGATGATGGAGCCAGGTGAGTTATTGCACCCAGATGTTGCACTGATACAAGTCTCATACCCTAATGCAGAAGGGTACTGTAGCTTTGGAGTCTCCTGCGATTATACTAAGCCCGCAGCCGAAAAAGCCAAGGTGGTTATCGCCGAGATGAATGCACAAATGCCATTCATAGGGGGAGATAACCTCATACATATTTCCAAGATGAATTACGTAGTCAAAGCAGACTATCCGCTCCATTACATCGCACCTACAGAAATCAAAGAAGTAGAGGAGAGCATCGGGAGATATTGCGCTAAACTAGTGGATGATGGCGATACACTACAGCTCGGGATAGGAGCTATTCCAGATGCTGTCCTGCTCTTCCTAAAGGATAAGAAGGACCTTGGAATTCACTCTGAAATGGTCTCGGATGGAGTGGTCGAACTAGTCAATTCGGGCGTTATTAATGGTAGTCGTAAGCAAATAAATAAGGGGAAGATAGTAGCAACCTTTCTCATGGGTACTCAAGTACTCTACGACTTTGTCAACAATAATAATGATGTGGAGATGTACCCAGTAGACTATGTCAATGACCCTTGGGTTATTGCTCAAAACGATCATGTCGTCAGCATCAATAGCTGTGTGGAGGTTGATCTTATGGGGCAGGTAGTCTCCGAGAGCATTGGTCCTCGCCAGATCAGTGGTGTGGGCGGTCAAGTAGACTTCGTAAGAGGTGCAGCACGTTCTAGAGGTGGCAAGAGCATTATCGCTATGCCATCAACTGCTGGAAATGGTAAATTATCCCGCATCGTACCTACTATCGCAGAGGGTGCTGCGGTTACTACTTCTCGTAATGACGTGGACTACATAGTGACCGAGTATGGCATTGCCAAACTCAAAGGGAAAACACTCCGAGAGCGTGCGAAAGCACTCATAGATATCGCTCATCCCTCATTCAGATCCGAGCTAGAAGCAGCTTACAGAGCAAAATATTAATACTAATCAATAACGATACTGTTATGCAACTATTCAAACTTAAAACAACCATTGACCAGTTTGATACCTTTGCAGACTTTGCCAAGGCATTTAATCTGGGTGAAAAAGACTTGGTAATCACCAATGATTTTCTCTATGAGCCTTTTATGAAGGCTTGCCACCTCAAATGCCACTTCGTGATGCAGGAGAAGTATGGCTTGGGCGAACCATCCGACGAGATGATGAATAAAATTCTCCTCAATGTTCAGGGGAAAGACTTTGAGAGAGTCATTGCCATCGGGGGAGGCACTGTTATCGATATTTCCAAGCTCTTTGTCCTCAAGGGGCTAAAGGATGATGTCCTCAGAGCATTTGACCGGCAGATCCCTCTCGAGAAGGAGAAACAGCTGATCGTGATTCCCACTACCTGTGGCACCGGTAGCGAGGTGACTAATATCTCTATTGCAGAGATTAAGAGTCGGGGGACCAAAATGGGTCTAGCGGATGATGCAATTGTCGCAGACAATGCTGTGATTATTCCTGAGCTACTGAAAGGACTCCCCTTTAAGTTTTACGCCTGTAGCGCTATTGATGCATTGATCCACGCAGTAGAGTCCTACGTCTCACCGAAGGCCAATCCCTATACCGAGCTATTTAGCGAAGCAGCTTGGCGAATCATTATTGATGTATTCCGCCAGATCAAGGAAAAAGGTGAGGAATATCGATTTGAGGTAATGGGAAAGATGATTATGGCGAGCAACTTTGCTGGCATCGCCTTTGGCAATGCTGGAGTTGGTGCAGTCCACGCTCTCTCCTACCCTCTCGGAGGCGCTTACCATGTCCCTCATGGCGAAGCTAACTACCAATTCTTTACCGAGGTATTTATGGCTTATGAGCGTAAGAACCCCAATGGGCGCATCGCAGAGCTAAAGCAGAAGTTATCTAAGGAACTACAGTGCACACCAGAGGAGGTTTTTGCAGAAATAGATCACCTTCTCTCGGCACTTATTTCCAAGAATCCACTACACACTTATGGCATGAAGGAGGAGGAGATAGAGGGCTTTGCTGATGCTGTCCTCGCGACCCAACAGCGACTACTTGCCAATAACTACGTGGCACTCAGCAGAGATGAGATCAGAGATATTTATAAGAAACTATTCTAAGAACTATAACTCACTAATCACAATAAATTATGGAAATAAAAGAAATGGTGGCACTTGCTAAAGTGGCACAGCAAGAATTTGAGCGGAAGTTCGATCAAAAGAGTACTGACAGCGTAGTTAAGGCACTCTGCAAGGTAATCTATGACAACGCCGAGATACTTGCACGAGAGGCAGTAGATGAGACCGGCATGGGACGTTACGAGGACAAGGTGGCAAAGAACCGCAATAAGTCCAAAGGCGTATGGCAGAACCTCCAAGGGAAGAAAACTATGGGGGTAATAGACATTGAGGAAGGCACGGGATTAATTAAGATAGCAAAGCCGGTAGGGGTAGTAGCCGCTATCACTCCTACAACGAATCCTATCGTGACCCCTATGGCCAACATTGCTTTTGCACTCAAAACAAAGAATGCTATCATCGTATCTCCACACCCACGCTCCAAGAACTGCTCTGGACATGCTATTGAACTAATCAAAGGGGTACTGAAAGAGCATAAAGTCCCTGAAAACCTAGTACAATACCTAGCCGAACCTGGTCTAAATGAGACTCAAGAACTGATGTCGCTTGTAGACGTAGTAGTAGCTACTGGTGGGATGGGTATGGTACACTCCGCCTATTCTTCTGGCAAACCTTCATTCGGTGTTGGTGCTGGAAACGTACAGGTTATTATTGATGAAAACATCAATGACTTTGATGAAACCGCCAAGATCATCATCAAGGGTAGAGCCTTTGATAATGGGATCATCTGCTCTGGAGAGCAGTGCTTCATCTACCCAAAGAAGTATAAGGAAGAGATTTTTGAGGCTTTCAAGCGCAATGGAGCCTACTTCGTACCCGAAGAATACCACGATAAAATGGTCAATACCATATTTGTAAATGGGACTATTAGTAAAGATGTAGTGGGTAAGGACGTAGAGATCATCGCCAAAATGGCTGGCATCGAGATTCCAAAAGACACCCGTATTTTAGTAGTACCTGCAAAGGGAGTAGCTCAAGCCGATCTTATCTGCAAGGAGAAAATGTGTCCAGTAATGACCTGTCTTCCTTACGATCACTTCGACGAAGCAATAGCTCTTGCCAACGCCAACCTTAATATGGAGGGAAGCGGGCACTCAGCTGGTATTCACTCCAATAACCAAGGTAATATCATCAAGGCCGGTAACGACATCAAGGTTTCTCGACTCATCGTCAATGCCCCTTGCTCTATCACTGCTGGTGGTTCTATCCAAAATGGTCTATCTGTAACCACTACTCTAGGTTGTGGCACTTGGGGGAACAACTCAATCTCAGAGAACCTGACCTATAAGCATCTACTCAATATCACACGTATTGCACGGATGTCCGATACCATCCACGTCCCTACTGATGATGAAATCTGGTCAATGAATTGATTAATAGAGTGTGTTGCACGAAGGATGAGATGCAATGCTTAAGCAACTCCGCAGCTCACCTTCATGTAACACTCACATATTGGACCAGGGGTTACGCATATGCGTAACCCTTGTCGTTTTTCTGGAGAGAATAGTTTAGTATGTCATTGTAGATGAGCTTTGAGTGATTTTCTCACCTCTTCAAAAGGCCTTGCAATCAGAGATAAGTCACAATGGATATTTGGTCAAAAGTTTAGTTCGTAACTAAGCAATCATCAAGTTCGAAACTTAACAATTGCTTAGTTACAAACTCAATGTTCAATTAGTTCCTAACTCGTCGAGGTCCGAGATACGAACTCGACAATGCATCAAATCTATAGCTGAGATAGGTATCTTATCTTACGAAAATGAGGAAGAAAATAGGAATTACACACAGAGCCATTACGATGAAACTATGGCATAGAATAAGGTAATCAATCCAAGTGCCCTACAGGTAGGAGCACATGACACTGCTGTTTACTCACATGATCGTGCGGAAGGATCTAAAGTAATACCACTGATTGGCGTCGCACAACGGTCTCAAAACATATGGATAGTTACGCTCGTACTATCTCCACAATCGAGTAGGTCGGGAAACGAAAGTTTTCTGACCTACTTTCGTTTCCTTCCCTCTCACACCACCGTACGTGCCGTTCGGCATACGG
>NZ_HF988876.1:0-11829 GCF_000435035.1 Porphyromonas sp. CAG:1061
TCTTGTCCGATCAGGTACCCTCCCCCAATTAGGTGCCAATTCCCGTGATTTTGCTTGACGATTGTGCGGTCTGCACCGTTGTTGCAATACATTTGTAAGGTGCTGCAGTTATCCCTCTAGCAAAATTAGTGTGGTGTTTATTTGGTTGGTATTACATATTTTTCTACCTTTGTGGCGTGAATATGTGAATGATATGTAACCAAACACCACTAACAACCGCTCGGGGGGGGGATTTTGCTAGGTTGAGGTAACAAATTGAGTAGTAAAGAGGTTAATGAAAGTTCTACAGTTAGGAAAATTTTACCCAGTCAGAGGCGGGGTAGAAAAGGTGATGGAGCTCCTTCGGGATACTCTACCCACTCGTGGAATCGATTGCGACCTACTTTGCAGCAGTTATGATGCGGGTCCTTACAAAGAAGTAGCACATATTGATGGGGGTACCACCTTCATCAGCAAAACCCTCTTCAGGAAGTTTGGCACCACCTTCTCACCCCAGTTGCTCAGCAAGCTACGTGAGATCCAAGGGCATTACGATTTGATTCACATTCACCACCCCGATCCTATGGCCGGCTGGGTGCTCAAGCACTCCGGTTACCAAGGGAAAGTGGTATTGCACTGGCATAGCGATGTCTTGGTGCGTCCATGGTTGTACAAAATGTACCAGCCGATAGAGGATTGGCTCCTCCAGCGGGCAGATAAAGTGGTCGGTACCACTCCTATCTATGTAGCTGAGAGCCCACAGGTGGCGAGAGGTCTTCGCGATCGCTCCAAGCTCACCTACCTACCGATTGGGATCCCCGATAAGCATCCCAATGCAGAATTGGTGCAAAAGATACAAGCCAAGTACCAAGGCAAGCGACTCCTCCTCACCATTGGCCGACTGGTTCCCTACAAAGGGATAGAGTACCTGATAGATATGGCGTCGCACCTGAGCGATGATTATGTGGTGCTCATTGCAGGGCGGGGACCCCTCGAGCAGAAGCTACAGCAGCAGATCGAGGCAGAGGGACTGACCAATAAAGTGAAGCTCCTTGGCTTCATTAGCGACGAAGAAAAGGTGGCCTACCTAGAGGCGTGCCACCTCTTTGTCCTCAGTTCCATCACCAAAAACGAAGCGTTTGCCATTGTACAAGTAGAGGCGATGAGCCACCGAAAGCCAGTGGTCAGCACCCAGATCCCCGAGAGTGGGGTAGCTTGGGTCAATAAAGACCACGACTCCGGTCGTACGGTACCAGTAAGGGATGGCGAGGCTTTGGCGAGAGCAGTAGAGGAGATCTGCTCCAGCGAAGCGGGCTACCACGCCTATGCCGATCGGGCAAGAGCAAGGTTCGAATCACTCTTCACCATCGATGCCATGACCGACCGCTGCGTAGAGATTTATCAAGAAGTATTGAAACAATAATATAATAGACTACTTATCCAGCTATCTGTGATAGCACCATAAGTTAGAACACTATGAAAATGATTACTTGGACTAGTCTCGAAAACGAGAGAGAAGAAGAAGAACGAATCAAGGGAGATAGAGCCGTAAGTCTCACCTGCCCTGCACGGGAGGCAGAGGTAGAAGAGACCGTCGCTAGCTCTAACTCATCATTGGCCTATAGAGCGATCAAGCGGTTTTCCGACATCGTGATTGCCCTCGGCGGGCTACTTGTCTTTGGACTTCCTATTTTGGTGATTGCCTTCCTCGTATGGCGTGAAGACAAGCACTCTCCTATCTTTAAGCAAGAGCGTATTGGCAAGGGGGGCAAACCCTTCACCCTTTATAAGTTTAGGAGCATGCGGATCGATGCCGAAAAAGGTGGTCGCCCACAGCTTTGTGCTACCGAGGGTCAGGATCCACGCCTCACCAAGGTAGGCTCCTTTATCCGCAACCACCACCTCGATGAGTTTCCACAGCTATGGAACATCCTACGTGGTGATATGAGCTTTGTAGGGTATCGCCCCGAGCGTCAGTTTTTTATCGATCAGATTATGGAGGCCGACTCTCGCTACGAAGAGCTCTATGAGATGCGTCCGGGCGTCTTCAGCGAAGCCACCCTCTACAATGGCTATACCGATACCCTCGCCAAGATGCTCCACCGCCTCGAGATGGACCTCGACTATATCAAGTCCCCTAGTCTGATGAGGGATCTCTCCATTATTTGGAAGACCAGTCTCTCGATCTTAAGTTTTAAGAAGTTTTAATTTCGTCACCAACTACTCACTTCATTAATTAATTTTTTCCTACCTTTGTAGCATGAAGTATATTGTCAATAATTTATCCCTTTGGGGAATGCTGATGGTGCTTCTCCTGGTAAGTTCGTGCAAATCGGTCAAAGATATCACCTACTTGCAGGATATGGAGTACCTGCGTGAGTACAAAGCACGCTACGACTCCAAGGCGACTATTAAGCCCGAGGATAACATCCGTATCGTAGTGAGTAGTTCGCGACTAGAGCTGGCCGCCCCCTTCAATCAGTCCACCACCTCTCAGGTGCAAGTCTCTAAGGATGGGACGGTAGGAAGTCAGGAGTATGGAGGTAGTACCGACCGCCAAAACGTCTATAGGGTCAATCAAAAAGGGATGATCAATTTTCCTGTGCTGGGTATGATACAAGCGGGAGGAATGACCATCGATGAGCTCCAAAACTCCATCTCCAATGCGATCATCAATGGTGGTTACTTGGCCGATCCTAAGGTCTATGCCGAGTATGCCGACTTTATCTTCTATACCCTAGGGAGCCTCAATCAAGGCAAGCATACCGTAGAATCGGGGAGCATCAACCTCCTCGAGGCGATTGCGATGTCGGGAGGCATTAATGAGAAGGGCGATTTCGAGCAGGTATTGGTGCTCCGCAAGTCGGGCGATAGCTACATCATGATCCCCAATAATGTGAAGAGTACCGAGGTGATCAGTAGCCCCGCCTTTTACCTACAGCAAGGCGATATGATCTACGTGCCACCAAGATATGTGACGGACGAAAAGGAGGATACCTTTTGGCGTGTCTTCAGCCGTGTGGCTAGTTTGATCACTCTACCAGTCTCTGTGTTGGTAGCAGTGATGCAGTTCAAGAGATAAGCATTTAGTGAATAGATGAGTAATAATCCTAACATACATCAGCAGGGAACCCCCAAAGTCAATGGGGCGACAGGCCTCAATGCGATCGACCTCTTCCGCTTCCTCCTCTCCAAGTGGTATTGGTACGTGGCGGTGATCCTCCTCTTCGTCGCTGCATCGTGGTATTGGGTGGCGAGGCGGCCACTGATCTACTCTAGCGGTGCACAGGTGATGATCAAAGACCCCCGTGCCGATATGAATGTGGATCTAGAGGTGGGTTCACGGCGAGGCAATAATAGCCTTAACAATGAGGTCTATATCTTCCGCTCCAAGATGCTGATGGCTGAGGCGGTGAAGCGAGCAGGTGCCGATGTCAATTATCAAGTCAAGCGCAACCTCCGCTATATAGAGCTATACAATAATACCCCACTGCGTCTTGTGACGGTCGATAGTCTCTCCTCCCAATCCTTTGCACTTGAGATGACCTATCTGGGTGATAATCAAGTGGAGATTGAAGGATTCCCCGAGCCAGAGAAAACCCTCACCTTACCTTTGGGAAAGACAATCCAGACCCCTTATGGACCACTAACGGTACTCGCTACTGACACCTTTGAGGAGTCGAAGACCAAGGGAACCACCATCAAGGTGAGCAAGTGGCCAGTGATGGCAGTTGCCTCTCGCTATGTAGGGGCTCTGACCACCGACCCACAGAAGATGACCCGTATCCTGGAACTCCAAATCAAAGATAACCACCCCTACCGTGCTGAGCAGGTGCTCAAGGCACTCGTAGAGGTTTATAATGAGGAGGCGATTGATGATAAAAATGAGAGTGCCCGCAAGACCGCTCAATTCATCGACGACCGTATCGTGGCGATGGGCGAGGAGCTCGGTAGTGTAGAGCAGAAGCTAGCCGAAGCACAGAGTGAGGCAATCGATGTCACCGCCCTTGAGGTGGGGAGTGTCAATGCGGTAGAGATCAGTCAGGTAGAGCGTGAGCTATCACTGCTCCGCTCGGTTCGTGCCGCCATCGCCAATCCGCAGAGCCAGCAGAGCCTCCTTCCAGGTGAGGATATTGTGGAGCCCACCATCGGTCGCCAGATTGCTCAGTACAATGAGATGAAGATCCGTCGCGACCAAATCGGGCAAGAGGGCAGTAGCAATAACCCTGTGGTGAAAGAGCTCGACCAGACCTTGGGTCTCCTCAAGGGCAATATCACCACGGCGATTGACAACCTCATCAGCTCCAAGAACTTCTCGCTCCGGCAGATGAAGAATGCCAAGGGGGTAGCGATCAATAATATGAAGTCGCAGCCTTATCGTGACCTCGGTACTCTTGATATCGCGCGTCAGCAATCGATCAAGGCCGACCTCTATGTCTTCCTACTCAAGAAGCGTGAGGAGAACTCCCTCAACCAGGCAACGGCTGAGACCAATGCCAAGGTGATCGACTTCTATACCGGCTATCAACCCATTAGCCCCAATCGTACCAAGAGTATCGCCATCGCGATCTTGGCCGCTTTGGTGCTGACTACTTTTGTCTTCGTGATCCAATTGGTGAGTGATAATAAGGTTCGTAGCAAGAAGGAGCTAGAAGAGGCCCTCTCTATCCCACTGCTGGGTGTGACGCCAGCCGATCCACTACAGCAGAAGCACACCATACACGGCATTGCCGCTCAAGGCGACGATGCCAGCACTGAGGCGTTCCGCATCCTCCGTACCAGTCTCCTCTTCCGCCTACGTAATATACAAGGGGCTGAGGGTGGTCGTACCGTGATGCTCACCTCCCTCTTCGAAGGGGCTGGTAAGAGCTACGTCTCCTACAACCTCGCCCGCTCTCTCGCCTTCTTAGGCAAGCGGGTAGCATTGGTGGACCTTGACCTACGCAAGGCGAGCCTCTCTCGCCGTCTCCAGCTCACAGGGGCAGGGGTGAGTGACTATATCCTCGACCCCACTTCAGAGCTGGCACCCATGATGGTACAGCCCGATACCGAGCTGCCCAATCTACAATTCCTCTCCACTGGTGGTGAGGTCTACAATCCTGTAGAGCTGCTGATGGATGAGCGGTTTGACCAACTGATCGCCACACTACGTGCCGACTACGACTTTGTACTCTTCGACTCTGTGCCCTTCGTGGCAGTGGCCGATGCGGCGGTCGTCTCAAGAGGTATGGATATGAGCCTCTTCGTGATCCGCTCGGGTGTGACCGATAGGCGGGTACTCCCCGATATCCAGCGCATCTATGATGAGTCGCTCCTCCCCAATATGCACCTGATCCTCAATGGCGCAGAGTTCCGCAAACGTGGCTACGGCTACGGTTATGGCTATGGTTACGGCTATGGCTATGGACAAGGGGCCAGAAAAGGTAAACTTAAGAAAAAAGGAAAATAAACATAAGAATTAAAATCAGAGAAATTATGAAACAAAACAAGAAGTACGAGGCGCCTACCCTCTCCGTAGAGGAGGTGCGGATCGAAAAGGCCTTCCTAGCCAATGCTACTCCCAGCGCCAATATGCCTGATAAGGCTTTGCCAGGCGAGGGTACCGGTGAAGATGGTGATGTGAATGATTGGTTTATCATTGATTAAGTTCAATCCTGATCCCCTTTTTAGAAAGAAAGAGGTGATCCATTAGATTGTTAATGTAATTAAGTAAGAAAGAACGTATGACTAAAAGAATTTTCTTTACTCTCCTTGGCACATCCCTATTGCTGGCAACAACCCCTGCTTGCAATCACTCGGAGAATCCAGAGGAGTATTGCTATGCACACGCTACGGCTACTATTGCTGATGGAAGTGGTGCTGGCTCTACGAATAAATTAAAAGCACTCTTTGAGGGTGGTGCTACGAAAGATACCCCTGCAGTGATCAAGTGGAATGTGGAAAACAAACCGCTCAATATGTTGGTCTACTACCCAACTACTGCTGAGAGTAAAGCAGTAGCAGCTTCATTCAAGTTTAAGAGTTCTTACAAAGGTGATCTTAGCTTCCCATATACTACTGATAATGTTGTAGACCAGCGAATAAAGTACTTTGCCACAAGTGGGCTTAAAGAAGATGCTAATATCACTAAGGGTGCTTTTATTGATAATACCAGTACTTCAAAGAGTACAGGTGTGGTGCTACATACCGCTATGACGAACGAGGGTAATGTCAATATGAGTAAGCCTGGAGTTTCCTGGCCATTGATTTCAACTCAAGAGAAAGAGGGGTTTACCCATCTGTGGAGCTCTGTTCACACAACAAGTGGTGGTCCTATCAACTTCCACCTCTTTGGAAACATCTTCTTTGTACACTTTGATAATGTGATGAATCTTAATGGGTATGATGCCAACTCCAACGACACCAATATTGAGCATCGCCCTAAGCTCACTATAGAGTCCAATGGTATGGCATTTGGTGGCTCCACCTTTGCCAATAACGTTTTCGCGGATCAGGTGAATGACTGGACTGTGGAGACTGCAGCCAACAAGGTGACCTATCATCTGAGTAGTCTTGAATTCGGTCCTACTGCCAAGCGACAAATCTTGCCTGTTTGGTTTAGACCTATGACCCCTGTTAGTGGTGAGTTTGGAATCACCATCACGTGGGAGGTGTGGAATACCGAAAACAATGCTTGGGATAAGAGCATACAGAAGTTCCGCTTGCCTATTGGTAAAGAACTGGCTGGCAATAAGACCATGTTTGCTGATACCGATGGTCGCTACTACCGCATGAACGTAGGTATCTCTCCAAAGATTGGTGCGGAGTTTGGATCCAACTCATTCTATATCCTAGAGATCAATCCTCCTGCATTTGACTAAGATAGAACTATTTATATTACATAGATAAATAAGAATATAATGGTAACAAAATATTTGAAACTATTTACTGCCACCTTGGTGGCACTCTTCGCCCTCGCTGCTTGTCAGAACGAGCGAACCATAGACCTCTATGGGGAGGGGGGCGATCCTGACGCGCTGGATGTCAGCTTCACGGTTAAAGACTATGATGAGGTGACGCTACGCTCACACCTCCGCCCAGAGGATGAGCACCGTATCGAGAGTCTCGTAGTTTGGGTATTTGATGGACAAGGTCGCAGAGTCGGTGAACCAATTATTAGCCACGATGTGGAAAAAGACTTTGGTTTCGTAGCTAGGGATTATGCCCCTACGACAGGTGAGGGATCAACTGATAAGGGGATTCATTTTGGAGGAACCGAGGAAAAAGGTCAACTCAAAGATAGGATTAATCTCCGTCTGAAGAATATCAAGGACAAAATCACCATCGTAGCACTTGCCAACTTTGACTCTGAAAACTTCGACATAGAGAAAGGAAGTGCTGTCCTTGAAAGCGATGCCCAACTAAAGAGCATTGAGACCCTCGATCAATTGAAAGAGTTCCGCCTCAACATCAATCAAGCTAACCACGAGTATGCTTCCACTGAGCGCTATGAGGCTCCTTTGCTGTATGCATATCAAACGGTTAATGCTGCAAATACCTTTCATAAGGGGGAAAAGAAGGTGAGCATTGAGTTAGTGCCTTATGTGGCTAAAATCTCTACCTTTGTTAAAGCGGGTGATGGAGTGACCATCAATGCGATTAGATATCACTTTGAGAATATCCCTACCAATACCGACATCTTTAATGCGGTGTCTAAGAAGAACGAAGGTGGTGCTGACGTCATCAAGCCTTTGAACACTCGCTCTACACAGATGCTGGTGGATGCAGGTGACGATGGTGTGAATAAAAATAGTCAATTTAGAGCTGAAGGTTACCTCATGCCCAACTACCCTGGCTATAACAAAGAGATTACGCTAGCTGAGATCGAAAAGGCACAAGAGGTAAGACAAGGTGTTTCGGGCTACAAGGGCTTTGACCTCCGTCAAAAGCGTGTGAAGACCACCAATGCAGACGATCCTAACAAGGTAGATAATGGTGATTGGGTGTATGCTCCTAAGGAGGCAACTGCATTTGTGATGGAGGCTGACTTAGTCATCAATAAGAATGATATTGAGCAGAGAGCCACCGTTACCTATTCAGTGGTGCTTGGTGACTTTGGTGGTGAACACACCAATTGGGATGCTCCTTCAAAGGCAGACCTAAAGAAGCTCAATGACTACAATATTGAATCTGCCACCCACTATAAGTACACCATTACGATCAATGGTGTGGAGAATATCATTGTAGAGGCGACCGCCTCTGATAAGCTAGTGGAGCCCAACCCCTCTGTAGAGGGAGGTACCGTGGTAGGTAATAAACCTACCTTCCAATTGGATAGCCACTATGAGCAGCGTACTTTTACCCTCAATGTTAGTGACTTCAATATCTTTAATGATATCAATACCAAGGAGCTTAAGCCAGATGCTGAGCTGAAGTTTATGGTGGAGTCTCCTTTCCAGCCACTCAGAGTAGTCTCCTACAATAAAGTAGAAGCCAATAATGCACGACTAGATGGCGTCCCTAGAGATAAACAGGTAGATAGTGACTGGATCCGTATCTATGTCCATGACCCAAAGAAGACAAAGAATGGCTACTTTGATAATACGAAGTTGCCTGAGGTGATTTACTCCGAAACTGTAGCTGATGCTAAACAAGGAGATAACGTTGGAACTTATTGGAATAAGACCCTTACGGTAGAGCAATTCTTTGCTTGGTTGCTCAATGACCCTAAGCCTCTTTTTGATAGCAATAATAACATCTGTATTACGCTCTTCTTTGACGAGTACTACTACGATTGGGATCCAAGTAAGATTGCTAGAAGTGAGAGAAAGCACGAAAATAAGCAGGCTGATCTTTGGAAGACTTTCTGTAATGCTCCCGACCGTAAGTTCTTCTTGCTGACCGATAATATCCGTACCTCTCCCGACCAGAAGAATAGCTATGTGAAGGGTACCTATGTATCGGTGAGCCAGCACTCTATCAAGACCTTCTTTACAGAGGCTCCTGAAGGCATTCGTGTATGGGGTGTAGAGTCAATTGATGAAAACCCAAATATTGCGTTTGCATTTCAAGGCCCTGGAGAGACTTCTCGCTGGATCAACAACTGTACCTCTAATGGTTGGATCAATACGTGGAATATATTGGGAGCTTCACAGGTGATAGTTGATGAATCAACGGGTATAGGTGGATATGCTCTGTGGATGCGTGATGCTGTGCGTAATGGCGAGACAAAGAATGGTGAGAAAGTTAAGTATTTGATGTCCTCTATTAGTGCCTTTGGGCGCGAAGATGGAGTTACGCAGTATCCTACTCGTGATATTTGGAAACAGCAGACGATAGGTGCCCCTACTGGTACTACTTTCAATCCATCAAGAAAAGCGGCGATTGGAAGGCTGAAGCAAGATGTGGCACTCTTTACACCTTTCTTACGCAATCGTGATGTGAACCGTGACGGATATATGCAGGCTAATGAGATGAAGTGGTATATTCCCTCACAGGTGGAAGCGGAGATGCTAGCAATGTTTGAGCAGGCTTTGCCAGGTTATGCTCGCCTTCAGGCTCCTAAGGTCGATAAATTCCAAAATAAGCTAGTATTGTACACCTCTTCTGCTTACTTAGGAGGTACTTCAGTATATGGGTCAAATCCTATATCCATTATAGTGCCTACCCTATCTGCTTGTCCACTCCTCGAAATATTAAACGGATTGGTTCCAGGCTCAGGTGCTCCTGTTTCTAAGATACGTGATTTGCGTTCAACCACTCGTTTGATTAGAGACCTTGGTATTATAGAAAAGTCGAGTATTGAGGATCCAGATGGCTTCTCGTATAATTTCGCCGATAAATATTTCGTTGCTGAGGCTCCTAAGATGCTTAGATTCATCCCTAATTTTGACAATAAAACTCAGAGGAAGAAAGAAGACGACCGTGGAGGTGTATTTGTGGGGTATGATCACCTAAATCCATCCGTGGCTCGCTTTGCCTTTGCCGATGGAGAGCTACCTAAGCACAATGAGCGTGACGCATCAATGCGTGTCTATTATAAAGGGTTTAAGCTTTCAAAGCGCTATGTGACTAGTTTCCCTAATGGTAATCTAAAGAAGCCTGGCACCATGGATAGTGCTAAAGAGCCTGATTTAAGACGTTTGCTTCGGATGGGGATGAGCCCTTGCTATTCCTATTTTGAAGAGAGTAATGCATCAGATAAAGGTAAGTGGAGAATGCCTAATATGTCTGAGTTGGCAATTATGGGTCTTTGCACACCCAGTTCTACAGAGTTCCACTATGACTCTGCACCTTCTGCAGCTGGTAAGCGTTTTATAGTATGGGCTAGTACCATTCCTTATTTTTCTGAAAGGAATACTGTAACTCCAGGATTCTTTATGCGCGTTGATACTCGCTTAATATGGCCAATGGCATTTGATACACCAACATTTGGTCCTCAAGTTGAGAATTATGCAGGTTGGTTCCGTTGCGTGCGTGACTTAACCGATGCCGAGTGGCAAGCAGCTAAGAAAAGAAAATAATAGTAAATCAAGATAGTATATGAAAATTAGACAATTCATTTCAGTCCTCGGACTCTCAGCAGTGACCTTTATTGGGGCCGCTGCTCAGAGCGAGGTGGTGAGCGAGTTCGCTACCGACTCCACTAAAGTGGTGACTTACAATGATGATAAGTACAAGGTGGAGACCAATCACTTTGGCGATAACTGGTTCATCACCCTACAGGGTGGTGCTCAGATGCTCTTTGGTGACCACAATAAGCAGATGGACTTTGTGGACCGCCTCACCCCTGCTGCTACAGTAGCATTCGGTAAGTGGTTTACCCCAACCATCGCTGTACGTGCCCGCTTTACTGGCTGGGAGCTGAAGGGTGTTTCGGGTCATACCGAGAATATCCCTGGCAACTACCAAGGCTTTATCGTGGATCCTATGATGAAGCAGGGTCATATCGCTGGTAAGGTGAATGAGGCGGCTACCAAGCGTGTCGGCTATGATATGTACGATACCAAGATGCAGTACCTCAATAGCTCAGTAGATGTGCTCTTTGACGTGGTGAACCTCTTCGGTGGCTACAAGGAGGATCGTGTGTTCCACCTAATGCCTTACCTAGGTATCGGTTGGGGACACTCGTTCAACAACGCTGCGGTGATGGAGGATCACAAGATGGTCTATCGTGATAAGAGCAACGAGGCCACTATCAATGGTGGTCTGATCGCTGCCTGCCGTCTTTCTGATGCTCTTTGGCTACACCTCTCTGCCGATGCTTTCTATGCCAATGACCGCTTTGATGGTCAGATCGGTGGTCGCTGGGGCGAGGGTATCCTACAGGCACAGTTGGGTCTGACCTACAATATCCCTGGCCGTGGCTGGAACCGTAGCCATACCACTGTAGTGACCTACAATGAGGAGCTACTCAACACCCTTCGTAACCGTGTCAACGAGCTACAGCGTGCTAATCAGGCACTCCGTGATGAGCTAGCTAGTCAAGCTGTCGTAGAGGAGGCTAAGGAGACGATCATCGCTGGTCCACTACTCGTGACCTTCGTGATCGATAAGTGGGACCTCTCTAATAAGGATAAGGTGAACCTAGGCTACCTAGCTGAGGCAATGCGTCGTGAGCCAAATGCGAAGTTCGTGATCGCTGGTTATGCCGACCGTGGTACCGGTTCTTCAAAGCGCAATCAGTTCCTCAGCGAGCAGCGCTCTAAGGTGGTGATCGACTTCCTTGTAAACGAGCAAGGCATCAGCCGTGACCGCTTGATCCGCGAGTCCAACGGTGGCGTAGAGAATATGTTCTACGACGACCCACGTTGCAGCCGTGCTGTGATCTCTCGTGTGGCTAAGTAACTAGCCCCCCCATATAAATAAGTG
>NZ_HF988877.1:0-1605 GCF_000435035.1 Porphyromonas sp. CAG:1061
ACGTGACCGAGCCCGAATTCCGAAAGCAACGCAGCAGATCGTCATTCTGCTGCCTCCAGAGTATAAAGCTGTGACTCTGCTAGCAACATCAAGTTTTTCTTCGGTCCACCTGGGTAGTAAACCACCATCTCCACTACTAAAACCCGCTTATTGGCTTCGTCGTTAATAGCGTGTAGCACAAAAGGACCACCCATCATATCCCCCACCATCGCCCAAAGACCACGCACCTCCGTCCGAGGAATGCCATTAGCCTCCACATGGCGAACCACCTGAGGTACCCGATGCTCCGTACTCATGTATGAGCCCTCGTGAGCACCTGCTACATTTTGTTGCAGTACACTATCTCTAACGGCAATAATCCTATCCAGCTCTAGGCTCTGAGGTCCTTCATAGGGATAGGTGTAGGCAAAGAAGTCGGTCCGACCTTTCACTCCCTGATCCGATGCCCAAAGGAAGTGATCTCCCGTATGAGTGTATTCCAAATCGGTATTGACGCGAATGGTCCAACCCCCGATCTGCTCCTTCATCAGCTTTGCCACCTCGCTAGAGTAGGTTTGGTCAAAGGCGTGGCTCAGCCGTACCAACTCCTCCTTGTAGATCATGTCGGCAATCGACCTTCCCTTCAGATCCAAAAGTCGGTAGATCGACTCAAGGCTCTCCGCCCTCGCATGGATCAGTAACTGACCACCAGCAAATTGATCGCGACTAATCCCTATCGAGGGGCTAGTATACCGCTCCTTATCAATCGTGATGTAGAGGATGTTCCTGAGCGACTTAAACATCTGCGAGAAGTCGCGTTCCCCAGTCATCATCACCGTGAGCAATGGCTCATTTTGTGGTAGCACCATCATCGGCATACCGAGTGCTTGCTTCACACTATCCCTTAGAGCTTCAGTGTCGTAACCATCGGGAAGCACCACCACCATCTCCAGTGGCTTACCAGTAGCTCCAAATAGACCACCCCCCTTACTGCTCCCCTTCCCACTGCAGGAGAAGAGCAGAGGCAGAGCCATCAATATCCATAGCAAACCCTTCAAGGTCCCCCCTCTATCTACCAAACTTTTCATCGCATTTATACAGCTGATACACATTATATATAATATATAGGCAAAGCAACAGTCGCTTAACCTCCCTATACCTCTATTACTCACAAATATACCAAAAAGCAAATATAAAGCCACCCTAATATCGCAATTTCGCAGGGGTTGCGCATTAGAAGTTAATGACCCTATAAAATAGGAGAAAGCAGTGGTTCAAAAAGCCCATTTATAACGAACTGATATTCAACACCATATAAAATCAAAAATTGAGTTGCAACTAAGCGATCGGCGAGTTGCAACTAAGCAAATGCCGAGTTGCAACAAAGCAAATGCTTAGTTGCAACTATACTTTTGACCACTTTGCTGTTGCTTTTTTAGGTTGTTGTACGAAGGCCATCTGCCCCCTTATTTGTGGTATGGATTTGTCCTTGGGGGTTAGTTATGCACTCCGTGCAACAGCCTCCTTTTCCATAGATGCCCCGATAATTACCACTCACAAGACTATTCTAATGCGTAACCCATGGCGTAACCTCCAGGGGTTACGCATTAGAAAGTTCTTACCGTA
>NZ_HF988878.1:0-1955 GCF_000435035.1 Porphyromonas sp. CAG:1061
CCGACTCGTCCGACTTGTCTGACCTGTCCGACCTGTCTGACCTGTCCGACCTGCCCGATAAGGTACCCCCACTCCCCTTTCAGTTGGCATCAATAAGATATCCCCGCTGATCCGATGGGTCAGCGGGGATATTCTATATTATATTGAGATAGGGATTAGATGCCGAGCTTCTTGCGGATAGCAGAAGGGATGGCGTCTTTGTGCACCACAATATTGATGGTCTTACCAGCTACAAAGTTCTCGGATACATACCATAGACCTTTGTAACGGCCAGCTTCGCCCCAAGAGTTCTTGACCATGTAAAACTTCTTACCAGTCTGGTCCTTAGCGATACCATAGATCACCATACCGTGGTCATCGGTTGTTTCTTGAGCATCGAAGCCTGCTTGGCGCCACTCTTGAGTCACCTTGATCTCTGGAGCACCAGGAGTGCGTACCAGTTCATTGATCATACTGCGCTTCTCACTTGGAGTAGCACCGATCCAGCGAGCTTGGTCGGAGCCAGTAGACTCTGCTGCGTCGGCATCGATCAGGATTCCTAGTCCATCTCTATTAAAACCTACTTCGCTTACGTCGCTACCCCATGCGATACCATATCCGTTATTGATCGCATTATCGAAGACTTGCATAAACTCATCGAGAGGGAGGTTGTAAGATAAAGAGTGTCTCCAATTATCGGCAATCTCGAGTACAAACTTAGAGTAGAATGGGTGGTGAGTAAAGCTGGTGAGCGATACATAGTCGTCCATATTGAGCCCTAGGTACTTCACGAAGCTCTCGGGGGTAAAGCTCTTACCCTCATAGGTAAAGCTCTCGGGAAGCTCCCCTAGATAAGCGTCGATGATCCCGCCAAAAGCTTTCTTCCAAGCTGGTGTGAGGCCTGAGCGCTCTGAATTCTTGAGGATAGCTTTGATAAATCCATCTGCAGCAGCATGTATCTCATTGTGATTGTGGCGCTTTGAGCCATAGTTGAGACCTTCCATCTCGCTCATTGGCACGATACCGTAGTGCTTTACAGAGTAAAGGACATCATAGAAAGAGCCACCAGGGCCAAAGTTGGTCTCCCCTTGGTAGCGGATGTAATTATCGGCCTTATCGCGATAAGAGTGAGATACCACATGCATAGGTGAGAGCACTACGCTCTTGCCACTGATACGCAATGCCTCCATCTCTAGGAATCCTAGTCCGCTAAAAGACCAGCATGTGCTTGAATTGGCTTGGTTTTGGATAGGTGTGATAGGTAGCTCCTTTACTACCGTAAACTTGTACTCCTCCTTAGCAGCCTCTTGTGCCATCGCTGGCATAGTAAGTCCGAGGAGCAGGGTTAGTGAAATTAGTACCTTAGGTAATTTTCTCATGTTGTTGTTTGATTTAGTTATTTAGTGATTATTACTCTTTAGTTATCTAGGTCGAAGCTGCAGGTCTTGTGCCATCTGCTGCAGCCAAGGATTGTCTTTGGAGACAAATGCCCACCGCTCATTGGGGGTCTGTGGTAGTAGCTCCTGTAGCTTTACATCTACCTCAATGGCGATGCCGACTTTGTCATTTTTCAATTCATCGTGGAGCACCTCTAGCACTGGCCCTAGCACGCGCACCACTTGCATCTTGATGGTATTGCTCTGTACCACTAGCTGGATATTGTGGTCGGGTGACTTTGTGGGGGTGATCCTCTGCAATACACCCTTGGCAAAGGGGGCGTTCTTGACCATTGCCACTGCCTTTCGCCACGCCTTCTGTAGCTGCTCTTCGGTGTACTCCTCGTTGCGGTTTTGGCTTACCGGTCCAGTATTGGTCTCCTCCCTCTGCACGGTTGGCTTACCTGTTTTTAGCGAAAAGCCATAAAGCTCTTGCCCTCCATTGCCTTGAGTGCGCCGAGTGGGCTGTGGATTAATGGTTTGAGCCTTGGTGTAGACTTGTGTCGGCTGGCTCACCTGAGTAGGTGCCTGTGCTGGCTG
>NZ_HF988879.1:0-5727 GCF_000435035.1 Porphyromonas sp. CAG:1061
AGTATGGAGACTGGACCCTGGGATTTTCATCCAGCTTGGTGGTATTATTGGTTTCATCGGCAGTATTCAGGAGCCAAGTCACATTGGAGGTGGCGGGGGTTCAAATCGGGATGGGTAGTAGACTTTAATGAGGGTAGATATGCTCCTAACTCTAGGTTAAGAGCTTCTATGCTACTAACTGCAAAACTATCAAAGAAAGAGTACGAATCAATCACTAAGCAAGTATCTAACGTTCACAAAAGAGAGCTAGCAAATATTGCCGATAGAAGTGTAGACATCGTACAAACTGACTACAAACAGATATTCAACAAACTAGAAATATTAATAGCGAAATACATAGTAGAGTATAGGAATGAAATAGGTAGTGATGAACTCCTTAAGGAGTTTATTACAGAACATCAAAAGATAAAGGAAAGCATTGAAATGATGCACACAAGCTATGTTACAAACATCGATAGGCAAAGAGTTTATTTGGAACAACTCAAAAAACTTGAGGAGTTAATAATGAAATGTCGCTCTTGCCTAGAAACGAACCATATGTTTAATGTATTAGATCAGTATAAACAAGATGCAAGAATTCTTTGACGATAATTTTTTAACCCTAGTGACTTCACTTAATGGTTTTTTCAAAAGCTATTATGGTCACTTTGTGGGTATGGGCAAAGCCATAGGAGCTGTATTGTGCTTAGTAATAGTAGCCAAGGAAGCATTTCAAATGATGTTACTCAAGAGAAGTGTTGATGTTCTAGTATTTATTCGTCCCATATTGATAAGCACGGTTCTTGCATTTTGGGGACCAGTAACTTCTTCACTTCGTATGCCATTTGACGGCATTGAAAAGTGGGCAAAAACAAGTGTATATCAAAAAGAAGTTGCTAAAGTAGAACAGCTACACGTACAACGCTGGAAAGTGAAGCTCAATCAATATAACATCCTGCAAAAAGCTCGAGCAGAAGCAGAATTAGCTAATGATCAAATGAAGCAAAAGAAAAGCTTCTGGGATCAAGTAGTCGGCACTGTTAAAAGTATGTGGGGTAAAGCAGTAGACGCCTACAGAACAGTTTACGACCTCAAGCATACAATCAACAACAGTGTATATGAATGGATAATAGAAACAATATCCAAAATCGTTTGGTATTCCTGCGTATTGCTCACTTTTTTTGCCAAAGAGATTGCATTGGGAATACTAACCATAACAGGCCCGATTTCAATAGGCATGTCGGTTCTACCTATATGGAAAGATAATTGGGCTAGTTGGTTAAGCAGGTACCTATCATTTTGTCTATATGGATTTGTAGCCTATATGATTATGGCTGCAGCAATGCAACTATTTAAATATGGCATTCAAGTTGACATTAAGCAGTTATCAACACCAGGATTTCCAAGCATTTTTAATTACAACTACCTCTATTCTCTTGTGGCTGCTGTAGTAGGTGGATATGGACTAAAAATGACTCCTGAAATTGTTAGCTGGATATTCCCAACAGGCACTTCTCAAGCTGTAAATGCCTTTGTAAATGGCATTCAAAGGTCAACTACAAAAGCGATTAGCACAGGAGCTAAAGCAACGGCAGGTGCAATTTGAAACTGAATCAAAATATGATAATCAAAAACATAGAATCAAAGATAAAGCTTGCATTGATAGTTAGCATACTTTCAATAGTATCAGGGCTAAGCCTTGCTTTTTTAGGAGTGTATCAAGGCATTCGCATTGCAGAAAATGCTAGCGAGCAAATTTATGTCTTGAACGTCGATGGGGTTCCATCGCTTGCTCAGCGGAGCGACTCAGAAGCGAGTTTTGAACTTGAAGCCAAGAGTACAATTAAAACCTTTCATAGGCTATTCTTTACACTTCCGCCAGATGACAAGTATATAGAAAGAACGATAAGTGAAGCCCTATATCTGATTGACGAATCTGGAGTTAAACAACGAAATGCATTACTAGACAAGGGATTCTACAATGACATTCTCTCTCATAGTGCCAACTTCACTATTGTTTGTGATAGCATAACTTTAGATCAGGCATCAATGACCTTTCGCTACTATGGAAAGCAGCGCATAGAAAAAAAATATTCCCTAACCACAAGAGAGCTAATCACTACTGGAGGATTAAGAAAAATTGCACGGACGGAAAACAACCCCTTCGGCTATCTAATCATTGACTACAGGACGATCTCCAACCGTGACTTAGCAGAGGAAAGAAAACAATCATTATGAACAAGAAAAAGCTAAGACGTACGCTAAGTGACAAGGAAATAGCCTTTTTTGCACGATTAGGAGAAAGGATTGGAGGATCATATAGATTGGATATTGCCATCCGAAAGACGAATGATTTTCTTGTGAAGAATAGAAAAATAGCTATGCCACTTATAGTGGTAGTTGCAACATTACTATTCGCCTTTGGTTTTTGGTGGGACTCAAAGAGAGCCGTTGCATCTCCAAATGTGCCTGAGGATCTGATTGTAGCTACTGATACACTCAAAAACTACGATAACTTAATACGAGAACAACAAGAGGAGATTAGAAATGTAATTGACAGCGTAGATTACCTACTTGAAAGGGGAGACTTAACCACTGAGGATTCTTTATATATAGCGTGGGGCATTACGTATTTAAACAATATAAAAGAACTGCAAGAATAATATGAGCAAAAAACAAAATTTCAAATTGGAGAACCTTAGGGATAAAAAGTTCATCTTTCCCCTTTTGATTCTTGTAATCGTACTCATTATTGGGTGGTTTATCTTTGGAATTATCTCTGAAGTCAAAGGTGATAGTAATAATGACCAAACACAATCAGAAGGTGTTGAAGAAATACAATCTATCCCCGCTGGTGAAGGAGGCGAGATTTCAAGCAAATCTGATGCTATGAATGAGAGCTATAAGGAAATGGAAGACTATACTGCTCTAAGCAATCTTTATGACCCGACACTCATCGCATCGGATACGACTGTATATACTGCGGAAGAAATAGCCTATCTAGATTCACTTGAAAGGATTGCCAATATGAATCAGGCTGATATCGATGCTATGAATGAGCAAATCAGAAAGAATAACGAGGAGTTGCAATCTTCGAGAAGTCTCGGAAATCTTGACGATTATAACACTGGCACTTCAAGCGACAATGACAAAGATAATGACTTGCTAAATGAAATGATGCTTTATCAAAAGCTCATCAATGGAGAAGAAATATTAACTCCTGAACAGGAGAGCGAAAGAAGAGAAGCTCAAATAAGAGCTGAAGAGCGACAAAAGGTATATGATGAACTAAATGCTAAAGAAACGAATATGGTTGAGAAAGTCGAAGGCTCAGACAGAACTATATTTAATACCGTTTCGACAAGAAAGCAACAAGATAGTTCCTCACCTAATACTTTTAAGGCTATGGTTGATCAAACCACTAAAGTAGAGCAAGGAAGTAGACTACGCCTAATCTTATTGGAAGACATTAAGGTTTCTGATAAAATAGTGAAAGCTGGCACCCCAATTTATGGTGTAGTTTCGGGCTTTTCTGAGCAAAGAATTGAAGTTGAGGTTACTTCAATTATTGTAAATAAAGAACGTGTAAAAGTGGAGCTTATCGCACTTGATGTAGATGGAATTAAAGGTTTGTATGTTCCAAAATCTGAATTTAGAGATGCATCTAAGGCTGCAGCTTCACAAGCTCTGCAAGGTGGGCAAATGAACATCAACTCAAGCCCTGACAACTTTATTGGAATGGCAGCACAAGCTGTACAGAACGCATATCAAAGTGTTTCTCAAGCTGTATCTAGTAATATCACAAAGAATAAAGCGACTATTAAGTATAATACGATTTTATATCTAACTAACGACAAATAAAACTATATGAAAAAAGTTATTTCCATCGCATTTTTGCTAGCTATAGCATTACTGAGTTCTGGGACAAACCTTTTTGCCCAAATTGAAAGCCAAGAGGCAGGTAGAATTAAAGAAAACCTACCAGTTATATATGTTAATAAAGAGATTTCAACTCACTTTGTAGCCCCTGAAAAGATTGAGTATGTAGACATCTCTATTGCAGATATAGCTGGTGACATACCGCTTTCAAACACTCTCAGAGTTAAACCAACTGTAGAGGGTGCTTCAGGAGTTTTGACAATAACCACTGAGCGTTTTATGGTGCAGTACTTGCTTGTCTATACAGATGATTTAAGCAAAGTATACGCTAGGTATAATATCCCCTACAGTGATGTAAAAAGCTACCTTAACCCAGAGTCAGATATGACTGAATCACAACTGTACGACTACTGCTACCACATTCTCCTCTCCAAAAACAACTACTACAACGTTTCTTCAAGGAAGTATGGGATGAGAATTAGATTGAATAACATATATACGATGGATAAATACTTCTTTCTCGACCTTAGCTTATTCAATCAGACAAATATACAGTACGATATAGAAAATATACGTTTTGTAGTAGAGGACAAACGCAAGACAAAAGCTACAACGTTTCAAAGCATTGAAGTATCACCGCTACTAATTGCTCAGAAAGACAAGAGCTTCAAAAGAAATTATAGAAATGTATTTGTGTTTGAAAAGTTTACATTTCCTGAAGAAAAAGTATTTGTAATTGAGCTTTCAGAAAAACAGCTATCAGGTCGTGTTGTAAGATTAGAGATTGAATATAGTGATGTATTAAAGGCTGACCAGTTCTAGAGATGAAAAAGATATATACTTTGATTATAGCCATCATAGCGTTACTCACCTGCCAAAACTCTCAAGCAGGCGAAAACGATTGGCACTTATATTTATCCCCAACATACTTTGTAAATCCTTTAGCTCGACATTTATTACAGGGTGGTCAGGTAGGATTTGAAAAAGAGCTTTCAAGAAGAAGGCTTGTTGGATTTGCAATTGTAGCTAGAGACCCTTCACTATACAGCGAAAGGTCATTTAAGACTGCAGAATATAGTCTTGCAGGATACTACAAACCAACTCTCTACTTAGGCAAGAACGACAATTTATACATCAGTTTTGGAGGAAATATTGGGTCAGGCTTCAAGGGGTTTACGTTTGGCTTAAACCTCGGATTAGAGTATGAAATCTCCTTAAGGAATAGAGTAAAACTCTTTATAGCCCAGGACAACTTACTTGTTTTTCGCTCTGAAAACTTACTAGTATCAGGGTTATCATTAGGAATTAAAATACCTCTTACAAGATGAAAAAGTATTTACTTATATCCCTTTCGTTAATCTTAACTTCGTGTTCCACTCTACAGCAGAATAGGATTGAGCGACAAGATGACAAGCACTCACATATCCTCACCGTATTGACTCATTATCCACAAGCTATAATTGTGGGAGGTCTTGATACTGATATAGTAGAGCAACTAGCTAAGTATTATAATGCAAAGAACACGATTGGCAATGAAAGTACAGATAGTTTATTGTACAGCTCGAATATAGCTATACAAAGAGATAGCCTTACTGGGGAAGTATTGGGAGCGACAATTCCCTCAGGAATATTATTTGGTTTTGACAGATACGATTTAGAGGAAGAACAACAAGCTGTTATTGATTCATTAATTCGACTACTAGGCACTGATAAAAAGCAGGTTTACATCATAGGTCATACTGATAGCATTGGAAGTGAAAAGTATAATCAAGCTCTGTCTGAAAAACGTGCGGTGTCAGTAAGAAACTACCTAGAAATGAATTATTCCGAAATAATGGAAGTCGTTAAAACCCTTGGATTAGGAGAGAG
>NZ_HF988880.1:0-14231 GCF_000435035.1 Porphyromonas sp. CAG:1061
GTCGTTGGATTGGGGTGCCTCTAACCCGCTGGTCTTCGGCACTACGTGCCTTGACCGGGGGCTAGCTGAATGGCACCCTTCGGGTGCTCCAATCCCCGCCTAACCTATCCTATAAAGATGCCACAAAAAAAAAGGACCTCAGCAGAGGTCCCTCTTAAATAGGCACAGGTCGAGGGCAAAGCCTGATGACCATGTTTAGCTCGCTCATCCGACTTGTCTGACTCGTCCGACTTGTCTGATTTGTCCGACTTGTCCGATAAAGGCACCACCTCCTAGTGTTCAGAGGTCATTGCGATAGCGAAGGAGGTCATCGAAGAAGGAGGGATAGCTTTTGTGGACTACGTCGGGGGTGAGTATGGTTGTCTGGATCTCGCTCTGGTTACTTCCCCATATCCCGAAAGCCATTGCTACTCGGTGGTCGTTGTGTGGGTGAATAGAGACCTCTTTTGCCCCAGGGGTTCGTGTGCCACTCCACGCAATGCTATCCTCTGTAAGCTCAATGCCAGTCACCCCATAGGGTTGGATATTTTCGATTAGAGAGGCGATGCGATCGCTCTCTTTATTCCTCAATAGGTGTATCCCAGTGATTTCAAAGGGGCAATCCAGAGCCACAGCGGTAAGGGCGATGGGGAGAAAGAGGTCGAGGTTTTGAGAGAGGTCCATCACAATCCGTTGGGCAGTGCACTCCCCCACCCGAGTTATCTGCACTCCCTCGTTGCTTTCTTTTGTCTCTATACCAAAGGAGCGGTACAAATCGGCAACGGCTCTATCGGGTTGGACGCTATCAAGGTTCAATCGAGGGAAGACTATCTGCTCTACCTGAGGGTTGGTGGCGAGCAACTGATACCAAAAGGAGGCGGCACTCCAATCCCGCTCTAGTGGGTATTTGTCCCCTTTTGAAATGACTGATTGAGTCAGTTGAAGGTAGGAGTAGGAGGGGCTATCAGGGGAAAAGTGGTAGGCTATCTTTGTGCCGTAAGCTTCGTTGCAGAGCTCAATAGCACTGAGGTACTGGCTACTGCTCCAGCGATTGGTAAGGGTGGTGTCGGGCACCTCCTTTGGGGGGAAAATAATAAGGGTGCTTTCTTCGGACAACCATTGGTAGTCGCCACCTAACTGGGTGATAAACTGGAGGTCATCTCGCTTAATTCTCTCTATCAATCGTGGCGAACCTACAAGTTGGGTGTCTCCTGGCTCAAAAAGTGAGGCGATGATTAAGAAACGAATGGCGGTCCCACTCTCTCCACACTCGACTTTGCACGAGGAGCTGCCTTGACGCTGAGCCAATTGCTCCACAGCATGGTAAAGCACCTTGAGGTCGTCACAAAAAAAAGCACCAATCACTCCCGAACCGATAAGGTCGGAAAGCGACTGGTGCTTGAGATAATGTCTTAGTATCTGTCTAGCAGCTACGCTCTTACTATAGGGCAGCTCTATCGTGAGCTGGTGTGGAAAGGTGAGCGGTGGCAGCTGTAGGAGACTGTTGCACGAAGGCGATCTGCGGCGTTGCTTTCGGGATTCGGGCTCGGTCACGTACGTGAGTACGCTCCCAGCACCCTCACCCTCAGCGCCTAGCATCTCATCCTTCGTGCAACATTCTCGTAGGGGCATAGGGTTGGCTCGCTTACTTCAAATGCTTGAGCAGATCGCCCTCTAGGGAACTGGCTCCGATACGGAAGAGCTTATTGGTCATCCACTCTTCGCCTAGTATGCCTTTGACGATGCAAAGGTACTTAATGGCATCTTCGGTAGTACGGACTCCGCCAGAGACTTTGAAGCCTTTTCGGACGCCATACTTATCGTAGTACTGCTTGAGCACTTGGCACATGACATAGGCAGCCTCTAGCGATGCTCCAGGGTAGCCCTTTCCAGTAGAGGTCTTGATGAAGTCGGCCTCTGAGAATAGTGCCAGTATGCTTGCCCTCTGAATGCTCTCGGGGGTCTTAAGAGCACCTGTCTCTAGGATCACCTTGAGCACCTTGCCCTTGGTGACGTCCCGAAGCTCTTCTATCTCGTCTGTAACGGCTTGGTAGTCGCCACTGAGGAAGTTGCCAATATGCAGCACAATATCTATCTCATCGGCGCCATCGGCAAGGGCGAGGGAGGTCTCTGCCACCTTGATCTCTTGGAAGGTCTGCGAGCTAGGGAAGCCTCCCGATACACAGCAGACGTGCACATCTTCGACCATTAAGGTCTCCTTGACCGTCTTGGCAAAGTTGGGGTAAACGCAGATACTTGCTACGGGAGGAATGGTAGGATTGGTATCGTCGAGGTCGTTGACACTCTTGACGAAGTTGTATATCTGATCCGTATTATCCTCAGAGCCCAAGGAGGTGAGATCTATGGTGCTGTGGAGGAAGCTGATGGTATCGTGATTATTGAGTGCATCGTAGTGGGTATCGATCAGCTTCTTAATCTCGGACTGGATCTCTTCCACTGTCTGCACAGGTGCGAAAACTGAAAAAGCCTCTTCAAACTTGCTCTTACCTACATGCTTGTGTGGCTGTTGATTTTCTAATGTCATAACCTTTATTTATATAGCTTGTTGTTATTAATATGTCTATCTCTATCGCGTTGGCTCTTCTTCTGGATATTCTTCTGAAACGCCTCTGTGAGGTCGCAACCTGTCTGATTAGCAATACAGGTGAGCACCCAAAGAAGGTCGGCCAACTCATCAGCAAGGTGCTCTTGTGTGATCTCCTCGCCTGGTTTCTGGCTCTGTTCGCCATAAAGGCGTGCCATTACCCTAGCCACCTCCCCCACCTCTTCGGTGAGGATCGCCATATTGGTGAGGGGGTCGAAGTAACGAACGCCATACGTCTTAATCCATTCGTCCACAGTGGATTGTAGCTCCTTTAGTGTCGGGCTATTCATCTATTTCTACTGTCTATTACAATGGTAACAGGGCCATCATTCTGTAAGGTCACCTGCATATCTTCCCCAAAGATACCTTTTTGAACTGGTTTACCCAAATTGTCGGATAGCCGTTGGCAATATTTATCATACATTGGGGAGGATAGCTCTGGTCGCTCTGCCTTGATGTAGCTGGGTCGATTGCCCTTTCGGGTATCGGCTAGTAGGGTGAATTGGGAGACGCATAGGATCTCGCCCTCTTGCTGCAATATGCTCTCATTCATCACCCCATTGGCATCGTCAAAAATGCGGAGGTTGAGGGTCTTCTTGAGGATATACTCTAGGTCTTCCTCACTATCACCTACCTCTACGCCGTGGAGGATGAGCATTCCTTTTCCGATCTCGCTGATGAGCGACCCTCGCACCTCTACTTTGGCGTGTGTCACTCTTTGTATCACTACCTTCATCTGTCGTTGCTATTGAAATGTTGATATACGGTCTCCCCTTTTACCTTGCCAATAGAGGCTTGGAGTGCCTCGAGGGAGGCCTCTTTGATGTTCTTGACACTCTTAAACTCCTTGATCAGCTTCTGCTTATTCACCGGTCCGATGCCTGGTATCTCGTCCAATTCGGAGTGGGTTTGTCGCTGACTACGGAGCTTTCGGTGGAAGTTGATGGCAAAACGGTGCACCTCATTTTGTATGCGCTCTAGGAGATAGAAGACTTGGCTCCGCTGCATAATACCGACGACTTGAGGGGGATCTCCGTAGAGTACCTGATTGGTATTGTGCTTATCGTCTTTGGCAAGCCCCATCACTGGGATTCCTACACCCACCTCTTGGAGTGCCGCTTTCACTACACCCATTTGTCCTTTACCGCCATCGGTAATGATGAGGTCGGGCAGCTCCCCACCCTCCTCCTTTATCCTCTGGTACCGCCGAGTCACCACCTCGTGCATAGAGGCGTAGTCGTCGGGACCAGAAACGCCCTTTATCTTATAGAGGCGATAATCCTTTTTACTTGGCTTGGCACCCTTAAATACAATGCAACTAGCCACTGGGTCGCTCCCTTGTATATTGGAGTTGTCGAAGCTCTCCACATGGTAGGGCAGTTTGGGCAAGCCCACAGCATTCATTAGCTCACGTAGGATCTGAGTATTCCGCTGCTCGGGATTCATCTTCTCTGCTTGCTTGTGCTTGTCTCGCATATACTGGGTCACGTTCTGCAGACTGAGATCGAGCACCTTTCGCTTCTCCCCACGCTTGGGGTGGGTGATGGTGTAGTGCGAAAAGTCGCCGAAGGTAGGTGGCTCCTCGAGTATCAGCTCCTGGATATCGTAGTGAGTACGACTAAGCAACTCGATGAGAGCCGAGGATAGGAAGTCGCTCTCTTCCTCTTCATCCTCAATCAGACGCCGCTTAAACTCTAAGGTACGACCGGCAATGATACTGCCATCATGTATCTCTAGGTAGTTGATATAATGGGCATCCATATCAGATAAACTGCTCACTACCAATGCATTACCTATTACATTGCTGATGATGGTGCTCTTAGCTTGGTAGTTGGAAACATCCGTTATCACCCTTTGTATCTCCAGTGCTCGCTCAAAGTCGAGTTCGGCACTCGCCTCAACCATCTTTTCATTGAGTAGCTTCTTCACACCCGAGACATTGCCCCTCAAAATCTCTATCGCCTGAGCTACTTGTTCGTCGTACTCTGCCTTCGTGATGTACCCCTCACAAGGGGCGTTGCATCTATTGATATGGTACTTAAGGCAGACACGGAACTTCCCTTTCTCTATTCCCTCCTCGCTGAGACGCAAGGCGCAGGTGCGGAGCTTATAAATACGCTTGAATAGATTGACCAAGGTCCACGCCATCCCTTTTGAAGGGTAAGGACCGAAGTACCGACTCCCATCCTTTATATACTTAAAGGTGACAAAGATCCGAGGAAACTCTTCTGCTTTCACGCAGATATATGGGTAGGCATCGCCATCCTTTAGTAGGACATTATACTGTGGCTGATACTGCTTGATCAGGTTATTTTCCAACAGAAGGGCATCGAGCTCGCTATCCACCACCACATATTCTATCGTCTCAAAGGAGCGTAATAGGGCACGTACCTTACGCTCCGGATGCTTCTTCTGGAAGTATGAAGCGATCCTCTTGCGGAGGTTTTTTGCCTTCCCGATATAGAGCACCACCCCCTCTGCATCACGGTAGGTATAGCAGCCAGGAAGCTCGGGAATGATACTTATACTCTCCTCTATTTCAGACTTGGTCAGTAGCATGAGTATGTTCCACGTGAAACTATCTGCCGATTAGAGTGAGCAGAATAATAATGTCCGAGGGAGAGATACCTGGAATTCGTGAGGCTTGCCCTATTGTAGAAGGCTGAATCTTATCTAGTTTTTGGCGTGCCTCTATAGAGAGACTATTGATAGAGGGATAGTCGAACCTTCCCTCAATGTTGATGCCCTCTAGGCGTTTGGCTTTATCCGCCAATTGTTGTTCCCGCTTGATATAGCCATCATACTTATATCGAATTTCCACAGACTCCACCGCCTCCTCGGCATTCTCTTCCTGAAGGTAGAAGCGATTGATCTCGTCACAAACCTTGCGTAGAGTATCGTAGGTGATGCCAGGACGAACAATCAATTCTTTAAGCCTCACCTTCCGTTGAATGGGTTGGCTTCCCAAGGAGGTCAGCCACTCATTCACTTCGGTAGTAGGCTCAAGCGAAACCTCCTCTGTAAGCTTGCGAAGCTCCGTCTCCTGTCGCTTTTTATCTTGGTATCGCTTCAGTTGCTGCTCGCCTATCAATCCTATCGCATACCCTAGCTCAGTAAGTCGTTCATCCGCATTATCCTGACGCAAGAGTATCCGATACTCGGCACGACTAGTAAACATTCGGTAAGGCTCATCTACCCCTTTCGTCACCAAGTCATCTATCATCACGCCGATATACGCCTGCTCTCTAGTGAGGACAAAAGACTGTTCCACGTGGAACGACAAGTGGGCATTGATGCCAGCGACTAGACCTTGTCCTGCCGCCTCTTCATAACCCGTAGTGCCATTGATTTGTCCGGCGAAGTAAAGACCCTTTACTAGTTTCGTCTCCATGGTATGGTGCAACTGAGTCGGGTCAAAGAAGTCGTATTCAATGGCGTAACCAGGCCTTAGAATGTGTACATTCCGTAAGGCAGGTATCTTTCTGATCGCCTCTTCTTGCACCTCATACGGCATCGAACTACTAAAGCCATTGAGGTAGCACTCATTGGTATCTACCCCCTCTGGCTCGATAAATATCTGATGATGGTCGCGCTCCGCGAAGGTGACGATCTTGGTCTCTATACTTGGGCAATATCTTGGACCTATTGAAACTATCTGACCATTATAAAGCGGAGCCTCATCGAGGTGGTCACGAAGGATTTGATGTACCTCCTCGTTGGTGTAAGTGATGTAGCAAGAGCTTTGTGGCAAATCCTTATTAGAGCAATTGGTGTCATAGCTAAAGTGATACCACCCCTCATCACCCGCCTGTTCCTGACAAAGGGAATAATCAACCGTAGTGCCATCAATACGCATCGGCGTTCCCGTCTTCATGCGATCCGTCTTAAAGCCAAGCGAAACCAACTGCCCCGTAAGTCCATAGGCAGCTGGTTCGGCAATACGTCCGCCCTTAATCTGAACCTCTCCAAAGTGCATAACGCCATTGAGGAACGTGCCATTGGCCAAAATCACCTTAGGTGCCATAAACTTTGCCCCAAGATGAGTTTGTACCCCTTTTAATACCCCGTCCTCAATCAATAGCCGCTCCACGCTATCTTGCCAAAAAGAAAGATGCGGAGTCTGCTCTAGCTCCTCCCGCCATAGACGAGAGAATAACTTCCGATCGGTTTGGGCACGTGGGCTCCACATCGCTGGCCCTTTGCTCCGATTAAGCATCCTAAATTGGATCGTACTTCTATCTGTCGCCCTTCCCATAAATCCCCCAAGAGCATCTATCTCACGCACAATCTGCCCCTTCGCAATACCGCCCACTGCGGGATTGCAACTCATCTGTGCTATCCGCTCCATATCCATAGTGATGAGCAGCACCTCCGAGCCCAGTAGTGCCGCAGCACGTGCTGCCTCACAGCCAGCATGCCCTGCTCCCACTACAATAATATCGTACTTCTTATTCATTAGCTAATCAATCCCCAATCCTTTTCATTCACTAGCATCTTATCCAAACGCAGCCTTAGCAGGCGGTTTTTATCCAACCGAAGCTCCGGATCCTCCTTAAGGATATGTCCGACCAAGTTGCTACAAAACTGCACATATCGACCGTCCTCCGACAGATCCGCGATACGTAAGTCGAGCCCTACCCCACTCTGGCGTGTCCCCTCCATATCACCATGCCCCCTGATCTTTAAGTCCTGTTCCGCCAAGTAAAAGCCGTCCGTACTCTGGCACATAATCTGAATCCGCTGCAACGATGTCTCCCCAATCGAGTCGCCACTCACCAAGATACAATAGCTCTGATGGCTCCCTCGCCCCACACGACCTCGTAGCTGATGGAGCTGAGAAAGCCCAAACCGCTCCGCACTCGTTATCACCATCACCGTGGCATTCGGTACATCCACCCCCACCTCAATCACTGTTGTAGCCACCAAGATATTTGTCTCCCCGCTAGCAAACTTCCGCATCTCCTCCTCCTTCACCTCTGGCTTTAGTTTCCCGTGAACCATCCCCACCTTATGTGCTGGAAAGGCGTGCTTAAACTGCTCATACCCCTCCTCCAGACTCATCAAATCCATCTTCTCACTCTCCTCAATCAATGGGAAGACAATGTAACATTGTCGTCCCTCTGAGAGTTGCTGGAAGATAAATTGATTGACGTCGGCCATCTGATGCGTATAAGCGTGCTTCGTAATAATTGGCGTACGCCCGGGCGGTAACTCATCAATAATAGAGACATCCAAATCGCCATAGAGCGTCATCGCCAAGGTACGAGGGATCGGTGTCGCCGACATAATCAAGATATGCGGATTCAGGTGTCGACTCTTCTCCCAAAGAACACTCCTCTGATAAACCCCAAAGCGATGCTGCTCATCAATGACTGCTAGACCAAGGTTATGAAACTGGACATACTCCTGAGTCAAAATATGAGTACCCACAAGGATATCTATCTCCCCATTAGCAAGGGCTTCTAGCAGAGGCTTTCGCTCCTTCTGCTTCATCGAACCCGTCAGCAGTGCCACCCTAATATCCTTTTGAGACGCCAGCATATTGGAGATCGACTTAAAGTGCTGCTGTGCTAGGATCTCCGTCGGCGCCATCATACAAACTTGATATCCACTATCCATCGCTGCCAACATTGAGAGAAGAGCGACCACCGTCTTACCACTTCCCACATCCCCTTGCACCAGACGATTCATCTGCTGACCCGATGCCATATCGGCCAGAAGTTCACCTACCACCCGCTCTTGAGCACCTGTCAGTTGGAACTTCAGTCCTTCCCTCTTAAATTTCGTCAAATGACCATCGTCCTTAGGAGTCACTACCAGTCCAACCGTCTCCTCCTTACGTTCACGATGCAGATACTGCATCCTCAGCGTAAGATAAAAGAGCTCCTCCATCTTGAGCCGTGCCTGCGCTCGCTGAAGCATACGGGGCGAAGTAGGGAAATGAATCATACACAGCGCCTCCTCTATAGAGAGCATCTGGTACCCCTGCACAATATATTGTGGCAACGTCTCCTCCAACTTCCCATGCACCTCCATAAGGATATACTTCTGTAGCTCACTGATATTCCTCGAATTGAGCCCTGAGCGTTTCATACGCTCCGTAGCAGAATACATCGGGTAGAGCTTTCCCACCGAGCTCAAAGGCCCCTTTGCGGGCTCCACCTCGGGGTGCGGTATGCTAAAGGTATCGCCAAACTTATTGGGTTTCCCAAAGATCGTATAGGGCGTATTGACCTTAAGCGACCTAAGGATATAGCTCGCTCCGTTAAACCAAACCAGTTCAATGACGCCTGCAGCATCCTTAAAGTAAGCCTTCAAACGCTTCTTAGCACCTCTTCCCTCCTCCACAAAACCGATGATCTCCCCTTGCAGTTGCACATAAGGCATCCCATCAATCAGTTCATTGGTGGTATAGATGCGTGTCCTATCCACGTGGCGATAAGGAAAGTAGTAGAGCAGGTCCCCCCACGTCTCCACTTCCAACTCCTTCTTTAGGGTGGCAGCCTTTCGCTCCCCCACTCCTCTTAGAAAGGTCACATCACGCTTCAGGATATCATTCATTACCTACTCTCTCCTCCATAATCCACTCCGCCAACACCCTATCCTTAGGTGTGGTGAGCTTGATATTCTGTTCCTCCCCCTCTACTATCGTCGTATTCAGTCCACCATACCTTTCCACAATGCTTGCGTCATCAGTACAAGTAGGGTCAGGCTGTTCATTAAAGGCTTGGTAGGACCTCACAAGCACCTCTCTATCAAATAGTTGAGGTGTCTGTACTAGTCGGATGGTACTTCGGTCTATGGCCTGATTTGCCCCATCGTGTTGCACCAAACGGATAGAGTCGGTCGGGAGAATAGCAGGAATCGCCGCCCTAGATTGGCGTGCACTCCAAAGGCGTTGTAACATTGCACGCGTGACAAACGGGCGTACCCCATCGTGAATCATCACATACCGCCCAGTGGCGAGTGCCAAACCATTCTGTACACTATCGGCACGCTCCTTACCCCCATCGGCGATCTTAACCTCTATAGAACTCGGAAGGTAACTACGGAGTAGCTCCTCCACATAAGCCTGGTCACCGCTGGGTCGTACCAAAATCAATTCGCAATCCACCCAATCCTGAGTCGCCTCATAGATATTGAGGAGCGTCCAAATAATGATCGGTTGATCTTTGAGCATCAGATATTGCTTAGGTAGCTCCGTACCCATTCTTCGGCCACTACCACCTGCCACGACTACTACCGATAGCTCCTTCATGGTCATTTACTCTATCTCCCTCAATTCACTTAGATACCACATCACAATCCCCCCGGCGACACTGACGTTCATCGAGTGCTTGGTGCCGTATTGCTCTATCTCCACCACTCCATCCGAGAGGTCAATCACCTCTTGGTCCACGCCATCCACCTCATTTCCTAGCACAATGGCAATGGGTTGGCTCTTGCCTAGATGTTCCTTGAGGTTGGGTAGCTTCACAGAGCCTTCCGCCTGCTCAAGCGACCAAATAGTATAGCCCTTATCTCTTAGGAGCTGGATTGCCTCCTGCGTCCGATCAAAGTGCCACCAATCTACCACCTCCTCAGCCCCGAGAGCACTCTTATGTATCTCAGAATGAGGTGGTTGCCCCGTAATACCACAAAGATAAAGTCCCTCTAGCCTTAGAGCATCCGCCGTGCGAAAGATAGCCCCCACGTTGTGCATACTCCGGATATTATCAAGCACCACCACAATCGGTCGCTTCCCAGCCTTGGCATACTCCTGAGGGCTGATACGGCCCATCTCCTCTATCCTCAGCTTCCTCATCACTTCGTAAGGTCGGGCAACTGATGATATGAGTAGAGGTCACGAATCGCCTCCTCATAATACTTCTCCACTACAAGTCTCTTGGTCTTCAGACTATTAGTGAGCATGCCATTGTCTATTGACATCGGCTCTGTAAGGAGGTAAAACTTCTTGACCTTCTCAAACGAAGCCAGCTCCGCGAGTTGAAGATCAATCCGCTCCTCCAATAGCGAGTGCACCTCAGGGAGCTTTGAAAGTACTTCAAGCTTCTCTGGGATATTCTCCACCCCTCTCTTCTTGAGCTCCTCAATCACTAACGACCACGATGGGTAGATCAAGGCACTCACAAAGCTACGACCATCGGCAATCACTACCGCCTGCTCAATAAAGGCATCAGAAGTGAGTAGGTTTTCAATCACGTTAGGGGCAATATACTTTCCATTCGCCGTCTTAAAGAGATCCTTAGCCCGCTCCTTAAAGAAGAGATTCCCCTCAGAGTCCATAGAGCCGAGGTCGCCCGTGCGGAACCAACCATCACTAGTAAACGCCTCAGCATTCGCTTCTGGAGCCTTATAGTAACCCTTGGTGACGGTATCTCCCTTGACCAGTATCTCTCCGCCGGCTTGCTCATCAATCTTCACCTCCACACCACCTAGCGGGCGACCAATAGAGCCAAATTCAAAGCCATCCATGTGGCAATAAGTGACCGTGGCAGTCGTCTCAGTAAGACCATAACCATAGACAATCGGCACCCCGATGCTGAGCAAGAAGGCTTGTACCTTATCGGCTAAAGCAGCACCAGCAGTAGGGAAAACGAGCCCTCGCTCTACCCCCACCTTTTTCTTCACCCTATTCAATAGAATCATAGAGTAAAAGCCATATTGTAACTTGAGCCAGAAAGGTGGCTTCCGCCCCTTTGCGCGATACTCAAAGTGGAACTTCCGACTCACCCTCAGCGACTCATCGGCAATCTTCTTGAGCAGTGGAGGGAAGCTCTGCATCTTCTCATAGACACCCACATAAACCTTCTCCCAAAAGCGGGGTACATTGCACATATAGTGCGGACGCACCTCGGCCAAACTATCTAGGATCTTCTTTGGATTGCGATTAATGGCTATCTTCACCCGCATGGAGAGGCAAAGGCAGCACCACATCGCTTCGAAGATATGAGTCATGGGCAAGAAGTTCATACTGACATTGCCTGGCTTAATCTCCTCAATCTCCTTGCTGTGCTGTGTGATCGCCCACTGAACACTGCGGAAACTGATCTGCACCCCCTTAGGCACCCCACTAGTACCACTCGTATAGAGGATAAGTGCCGTATCATCAAGGTTCCACAGCTCTCGACGCTTCTCCAGCTCTACCTCCAGTCCTTGACCCTCAGCGACGCGTAGGAAGTCCTCAATATAGAGCGACTCCTTATCCTCGCCTATTCGTTCAATCGCACGATCAAAGAGTACCAATTGTACCTTTTGCTCCATCCCTAATATCGCCTCAATAGCAGCAAGATACTGATCCTGTTCGCCCACAAAGAGGAGGTGCGTCTCACTATGCTCCAGCATCATACGCACTTGGGCGGCAGAACTAGAGGCATAAAAAGGGATCGCAATACTCCCCACCTCAAAGGAGGCTAGATAGGTGGCTAGAAATAGCTCGGAATTCTCCGAAAAGATAGCAATACGGTCGCCACGCTCCACACCATTGTGAAGCATCGACACCGCTATCCTCTGCACAATGCTCCCAAACTGAGCCCACGTCATCTCCTCCCAACTCCCAGAGAGTGGGATACGGGTTAAGAGACAAGTCTCCTTGGCATACTTCTTAGCATACGCCCTAGGAACATCTACAATCGGTAAAAAAGGGTCGGGAAGTCTCATAGCTTACATCACATCATCAAAAATTGTATTACCTACAATCACAAAGGTACAAAAAATCTAAGAAGCCCTATTCACACGTGTGCCACAAGCCGATAACGATGGGGTCTCATCTCGGACGAGTCGGACGAGTCAGACAAGTCGGACGACCCACCGTAATTCCGGATGTCATTATTCCTTTCCATTAATGTCTGGAGAAGTTGTTTATTGTTGGCAAAAGATAAGGGCTGATTCCAACTTCTGGAGTCAGCCCTTTGTGCTTCAATTTGTGGATCCAAGAGGATTCACTTCACCTACTCTATGATCTCAGTATAAATAGCCTCGTCATAATCGTCCTCATCACCCTCTGAATGATGAATAAGGTACATTTGCTCCCTCAGTTTTCTCTGAAAACGCGAAGCAGCAGGCTTAAAAGTCACAGCAGTAAGCGTGCCTGAAAGCACACCACCAAAAATAGGGATTGCCTTACTCAAACCTTTTGAAAAGGTATCTTTAGTCAGCTTGACACCCAACATCTTAGCCACTTGCTTAATTACAGGATACCACGCAGTTTTGGTCAAAGCCTTTTGGGGTAGTCTTTTTGCCACTTGGATGGCAAAAGCTTGAGACGCTTGCTTTAGTGTATTATTAGCAACGCCCACACCCATCATCACACCAACAAATAGTGTCAACAGATCCTGAGATGTCTCTGTCATGTTCCCATTTTCATCTCTCAAGTCCGGAAAGCCATAGAGATACGCCAACTTTTGAGCCACTGCTAGTGTATGCGAAAAATATTGGGCAACATCAGCAGGAATGGTTCCTACCAAAGCCCATCCGCCAGGCAAGCCAGCCACGAAAGATAGACTAGATACCTTCCAAAGATGATTATTAATGCAGGCCTTAGCTAAGTTATCAATTTGCTCTACCGTAAGAACGTCTACAGGGTTTTTAATGGCTCTTTTCAGATCTTTAGGTGAGCAATATTGTTGAAGTTCCTTTCTCAAAAATTGCTCACGATTAACTGTAGTATAGGGCATATCCATCGCTGCAGACATCACTTTATTCCATACCTTTACCTCATTTCCCATAATTCACAATATTCATTTATTGGTTATCAACTCTAAACTTTTCAAAGTTACCACTTCCGCTTCATAGAACCCTCTTCAGCAGAAGAGCCATACAGGAGTTACGCATTAGGAATGCCTGTGTGGCATTCATTGGTGTACCTATGGGGAAAGGACCTCGGCAGAGGTCCGAGTTAAATAGGCACAGGTCAAGGCACATAGTGCCGAAGACCTGTGTGCAATGACGCACAAAAATACCCTTACGACCCCGGCCGAGGGGTCGGACAACCCTATCTAAGTCTGACCCCTCAGCTGGGGTCATAGAGGGAAGAATAACACTCTTGTACTGCTTTTCAAAAGCAAATATACCCACTCATACTGCGACATCTCCGCAGTATCTATAAATACTTTGGCATAAAGCGAATATTTAACATTTCAGGGCATAAAACGATAGATAGTTCCCAAAAAGGATCAATATTGTAGAATGGATCACTGCAACGTTACTATCATTGTCCCTCATCCGTCACGTACCTGTGCACAACTCCTTCACCCAGATGAGGGCACTGCTGTCCAGCATCTACCCACCCCGCATCCTTAGCCCTTGCATCTCAACCATTCTGTACCTCCTACAGACGCTGTTGACTATGCACACGCAAAGTCATCTGTGATAGCTTTGCGTGTGCACTGTCTTAACCCTTGTTTTAATGGAATATATACTCTGAAACGAAATCTCGAGAAAAAATCCAGCAGGGTTCAATGTGTCCTAATCCTTGTTCTAATGGAATATGGACTGCGACAAAAATGCGTTTGGATTTCAATGAGTTGAAAAAGCTAGGGTCTTAATCCTTGTTTTAATGGAATATGGTCTGCGACTTACAAGCCATCAGAAGGAGAAGCATTTCTGATTGTGGCGTCTTAATCCTTGTTTTAATGGAATATGGTCT
>NZ_HF988881.1:0-19002 GCF_000435035.1 Porphyromonas sp. CAG:1061
CTTTTGGCTAAGGTATTGCATATAGGTGCCATCGCCTGCAATGTCGTGCATGGAGCCACTAATCGCCATCAGTGCCATTAGCACAATAGTCACCGCAAAGAAGTTCTCCACCCCGAGCCCTGCAAAGATGAGCCCTAATACCACTGCCGACACCAACTCCGTTAGCACCACATACTGCTTCTTGGTGCCAAAGATTTCCATCACGGGACTGAAAAGGGGTTTCAAGCTCCACGGCAAAGTGAGGAGCGATGCCCAAAAGGTAATCCGACCATCGGGGATCCCGAGGTCCTTAAACATCAAGAGCGATACATCCGATAGCAACACCATCGGAAGCCCCATCGCAAAGTAAACCGTCGGCACCCACACCGCAGGACTTTTCGTTTGACTCATCAGATAACTTAATCAATAATATTACTATTAGAATACAAACTTACCAAATTCCTCCCTATTCACCTTATCACCATTGGCCCCCTTGTGGGTCGGATCTCCTGATTTAGTACTAAAATGCTCTTCTTGGAACAGCCATAAAACCTCTATACAAGTAGAGCAAAAGTTGAGATGCAACTAAGCATTTGCTTTGTTGCAACTCGCCGATTGCTTAGTTGCAACTCGCCAATCGCTTAGTTGCAACTCAGTTTTCTTTTTATATAGTATTGAATATCAGTTTGTTATAAATGGGCTTTTTGGGCCACTACTTCCTCCTATTTTATAGGGTCATTAACTTATACATTTACTCCTAATGCGTAACCCCTGGGGAAGTCGGTGTGGAAGTGGGTTTGGAGGGGGTGGTGTATCGTCTATGTATCTTGAGAATGTTGCACGAAGTGCCATTCATCTCTGGTAGTATTGAAGAGCGTGTGTGTAAGGTGCTTGGGGTGAAGGGGGATGGGCAAAGTGCTTTAATGGAGGCGGTGAAGGCTGAGCTGGAGGAGTAGAATGTTTTGTAATTCAAAATAATTGTGCTATATTTGTGGCGTAATTCAAAACTTTTGATGTGAGGATAATTAGTATAAGACGTATTCGGGAGTATTACGAGGCACACCCTGAGAGCAAGGTGGCTTTGCTTTACTGGGTGGAGGTTGTAAAGCGAGCTAAGTGGAGCAATGCTATGGATGTGAAGCGTAGTTTTGGGAGTGTAGACTCGATTGGCGGTCTGAGATATGTCTTTAACATAGGGGGCAATAAGTTTAGGCTTGTTGCGGTTGTGCAGTTTAATCACGATTGTGTATATATTCGCTTTATAGGCACACATAGTGAGTATGATAAGATTGATTGTAGGACTATATAGATAGAGGGGATTATGGATATTACGAGAGAAAAGTATGAGTATGCCCTCAATAGGATTGAGGAGCTTTTGCCACTTATGGAGCGTGGTGAGTTATCTACTTCGGAGGATAGCGAGTTGGCGATCATGAGTGATATTGTGGAGGCGTATGAGGCGGAGCATTATGCTCTTGACACTTTGTCGGTGGGAGAGATGATTAGGTACGCTCTTGATGAGTGTGGCAAGAGTCAAGCGGAACTTGCCCGTGAGCTTAATTTGTCGGCCTCTCGTATTAGTGACTTTGTGAATGACCGGAGCGAGCCTTCGTTGCGTGTTGCAGGGGAGATTTGCAGGTTGCTAGATATTAGTCCTCAGATGATGTTGGGGGTGTAGATAGATTGTTTTAGGGTGAAAAGAGAGGGTGCTACTGTGTGGTGGCACCCTCTATTGATTTCATGAGACTGTTGCACGAAGGCGATCTGCTGAGCCTAGGCTTCCGTAAGGATGCCAAGGCACATAATGTTGCTTTCGGGATTCGGGCTCGGTCACGTACGTGAGTACACTCCCAGCGCCCTAGTTGGGCCTTGGTGCCTTACGGCACCTTGCCCTCACCCTCAGCGCCTTGCATCTCATCCTTCGTTCAAAGTCTCAGTGCAATTGATTCAAATGTGCGAGAATGGCACTTCGTGCAACATTCTCTCTGTAGCTAAGACAATAAAAAAGGACCCCCGAGAGGAGGTCCTTTATAGTTATGTATTAGGGATCGTAGCTTAGAAGGTGAGGGTAGCACCTACTACGAAGTGAAGTGGTGCGGCAGGGAAGTAAGTAGCCCATGCCTTATGCTCCACTTTCCCATCCACTACTTCTACATAGCCCCCGCCAAATCCATTGGTCACGTAGCTACTATTGTAGAGGTTGAGCACCTGTAGCTGAAGCGCTAGGGTCTGCCCATTTCTGAATGGTTGCAGATAATTGGCCATGAATTGACCTGTATAGTAGTGTGGAATTGAGCGGTTCTCAAAGCCCGAATTATCCAAATACTGTTTGCCTACATAGTTGCCACTGAGTGCCAAAGAGAGGCGGTCAATGGGCGACCAAGTGAGCGAGTGATTGAATAGTAGCTCAGGGCTCTTGGAGAGGGGAGTGCCCTTGAGAGGGGTCACTTCTTTTTTCTTGGTAGTATAATTGTCCTCAACAAGTGTCATCTCCACTACTCTATTGCGGGAGAGGGTCCCATTGGCCGATAGCGTGAGCTGAGGGGTGATCGCCCAGGTAAAGCCTAGCTCTGCACCAGCACGGTAGCTCTTAGGTACATTCATTAGGAGTGGTTCGCCCACGTCACTCACCTTGCCATTTTGCACCAATTGATCCTTGTAGTACATTCCATAGAGATTGGCAAATAGGCTGAGGTTCTCCCCATTATTCCAGTTGCCCCCTAGCTCTAGGTCTAGCATATACTCGGGACGAGGCATGATCTCATTGCCATTGGCATCGTACTCCTTACTCTCGGTATAAGCCTTGCGATTAGGCTCCTTGCCAGCGGTGGCTAGCGAGAGGTAGAGAGAAGTCCGATAATTGGGGCGATACTGAATGCCCACCTTTGGGAGGATAAAGTTGTAAGGCAAGCGGTAGTCGAGCTGATCCAGCTTATTATCGTGCTTGCTCCACTTATCAGTAGATCCGTTCATCACGGCATAGACGTGGCGATACATCACATCGGCATAGAGCATCACCTCATAGGAGAGGTCCAGCTCCCCCTTTAGGTAAATGGAGGCATCGGTACGGGTAGAGTGGTTGCGATAATACTCCTGATTAGGCGTGTACTCAATTGACTTATCCTCTACGTATGGGATCAATCCATAGTGGTCGCCAACGTAGCGATTGGCTGCCAACCCTCCAGATAGGCGGAGATGATCTTGAGAGTAACCGATATTGAATATTCCACCAAAGAAGTGATTGTCGAGGTACTTCTCTCTAATGAGCGTTCCCTTGGACTTATCGGAAGCAGGTAATAGCCCATATTCTCTTAACTTCCGGCCGGTGCGGTACTCGTGAGTAAAGCCTTTGCCTCTAGTATAGTGAAGGGTGAGGTCGTACTTGAGGTTGGGTAAAGGGTAATGGCGGAAGATAGCGTAGGTATGCTGCTGGTCGTAGTTGTCGTTGTTGTCGTAGAATTGATGTTTGCTGGCATCCTTCTCATCAGGGTTCATCCAACCTGCCGAATTGAAGCGCCGACCAAAGTCTTTCTCTTGGTCGGGCTCTAGACCATTCCACGCAATTCCTGTCTTCTGAATTCCACGGTGGTGGATCAGGCGGAAGCTATAGTAGTTGCCTTGATACATTGCCTGAGCTAGGTAAGATAGCCCCTCGGTGCCAGAGCGATCTACATAGCCTTTGCTACGAATGTGGGAGAGATTGCCACCGAGTCGCCAGCCACTAGCGAGCTGACCACTCTCTAGGGCTACTCTATTGCGGTTAAGACCGTACGAGCCCCAGTGGGTGCTCAGGCTTCCTCCCGCTTTTGAGCTAGGGTCGGCACTCTGCATATCCATCGTTGCACCAAAGGCACCAGCACCAAAAGAGGAGGCACCAGCACCGCGGACAATTACAATATCCTTCAGACGCGAACCGAAGTCGGGCATATTGGCCCAGAAGACGGTCTGGCTCTCCGAATCATTCACCGGCACCCCATTGACTGTGATATTGACACGAGTGGGATCCACACCACGAACCGTGAAGTAGGTATAGCCTCCGAAGACGCCACTCTCATTGGTGGTGACGAGCGAAGGGGTGCCCTTCAGAAGGGAGGGAATATCCCACGCTGTGGTCTGTTGCTGTAGCTTCTTTACCGCTATCTTTTGCTTAGTGATGGGAACCCTTTCACCAGGGCGAGTACCAAGTACTACCACCGTCTCTAGATCTCCAGTCATCTCCACCTGCTCTTGTGCCGAGGTGGCTACTGGCAATAGCATTAAGAGCAGCCCCGCAAGGGTGGCTCTCAATTGTTTGGTTGTTCTCATTATCTTTTCTCCTTTTTGTATTTGATAAACATTTCATTTGAGCTGTAGCCATATCTTTTATGCCTCAAATAAGGAGTGATATTGAAGATAAGAGAGAGGCGCGACACTCAGCGGTCGCTCGCCTATTTGCATCCCTACGCCGGCATTGTCCGTACAGGTTGGAGGGTCTCTTCTCAGCCAAAGCAATTGCCTTTAGCACCCCTTGCGAGTTTAGAATATATGGTAGCACAGCTACTTCATTTGCAAAGTTACGTGAAATAAGCCGACCTAGCAAATAGGAGGTTATTGATGAAGACGGTCTTTTCTGGTCTATGGTATGAGGCTTGTCCTACGGAATCATCTCTGCTGCTTGGTCGATGAGCTGTAGGAGCTCTGCTTCGGTATTGGTGCGGAGCATCGCTACACGGTGGCTTTTGAAGTCGGGAATGCCTTTGAATAGGGGCGTAATGGCGAGGTGTCGGCGGAAGTGGAGGATCCCTTTGAGTTCGTTTTGGCACTTAGTAATGCTCTCGTGTAGCATCCGCTTAAGCACCTCTACGTACCACTCCGTGGGGTGCTGAGGTACCTCTTTGCCGTCGAGCACCGCCCGCATTTCCTCAAAAATCCACGGCTGACCGATCGCACCTCGGCCTACCATCACTGCATCCACTCTCGTGGTTTCAAACCGCTCAAGGGCTATCTCGCCACTCGTTACATCGCCATTACCGATGATCGGAATGGTGATGTTGGGGTTTTGTTTCACCCGAGCAATTGGTCCCCAATCAGCCTCTCCCTTGTACATCTGACTTCGGGTGCGGCCATGAATGGTGAGTGCTTGGGCACCCGCCTCCTGTATCTGCTCCGCCAGTTCCTCGATGATGATATGGTCGTTATCCCAGCCAAGTCGCGTCTTGACCGTCACCGGTAGCTCTACCGCATTGACCACCGAGCGAATGATCTCCAGCATCAACGGGATATCGCGTAGCATCCCAGCCCCTGCTCCTTTGCCTGCCACTTTCTTCACGGGACAACCAAAGTTGAGGTCAATCAGCTCGGGACTTGCCTCTTCTGCCACCTTTGCTGCCTCCGCCATCGTCGTGGCATCTCGCCCGTAGAGCTGTATGGCTACTGGTCGCTCCTCATCTGCTACCACCATCTTCCGTAGAGTGCTAGGGATAGAGCGAATGATGGCATCGGCATTGACAAACTCTGTCACTACGATGCTGGCACCGAATTCACGGGCGAGTAACCTAAAGGAGGCGTCGGTGACGTCCTCCATCGGGGCGAGGAATAGGGGGCGGTACCCCAAGTCGGTCTTACCTATCTTCATGCTTCTTGGTCCATTGCTCATAATCGTGAGGGTAGTGGGTCTTAAGGAACTCCATTGCCCGCTCCACAGCTAGTGAGATGTGAGGCGTCACGTTTTCCTCACCGAGAAGATCCACCACTCCACTCTGTCGGAGTGTCTCCAGTACCGCTGGTTGCACCCCACTGAGGATAATCTGCGTCTGTGACTCCTTGTGAAGCTCAATCATCGTTTTAAGGTTGTGAATGGCGGTGGTATCTACAAAAGGCACCATACGCATACGGATAATGCGAGCTCGTGGGTTACCCGGCATATTTCGCATTGTCTCATCAAACCTATTGGCAATTCCAAAGAAGAATGGCCCTTCAATCTCGTACACCTCTATGCACTTTGGAAGATCCAGCTTAGTCGACTCTGGGTGCCTATTTTTATCATCAATCAGGTTGATTTCCGAGGCATCAAGCACTCGCTTCAGTAGAATAAGAATAGCGAGTACCATACCGATGCCAATCGCTACGGTGAGGTCAATCAGTACCGTGAGGAGGAAGGTGATCACCATCACGAGGGAGTCGCCCTTCGGTCCCTTAAAAATAGCGATAAAGGAGCGCCACCCGCGCCTTGCACCTCATCCTTCGTGCAAAGTCTCTGCACATTTGAAGCAAATGTCCGAGAATGGCACTTCGTGCAACATTCTCATGTAGGGGTCATAAAGCCAGCCACCACACCTTTCGGTAACCAAGGATCAGACGATCATTTTCGTTCAGCAGTGCCCTATTTTATCCACCTGCAGATGGACAAAATAGGGCACCCTCGTAGGTAAGGATTCCCTTGTGAAAATAGGTCATTGGGAATGGCTGAAAAAGCTTTCGGTATAGGATTTTGTAACCACCTGATAATCAAGAGTCTTATCTGAGCGAAAACTGAGTTGCAACTAAGCATTTGCTTTGTTGCAACTCGTCGTTTGCTTTGTTGCAACTCGCCGATCGCTTAGTTGCAACTCGAATTTTACCCTACTATAGTGGCGGGTATTTTGTAGGCTCGGTATTAGGATGAAAGGAGGGGGCTCCACCGCATTAAATAGCGATGGAGCCCCCTCGGGGTAACTTAAAAGGGTAGTGGGTTAGCGGATTCTTAGTCGATAGTCCTCTACCTCTCCGTAATTGAAGACCTCATCAGGCATTGGATAGCCTTCGTTCATCTTCATACTTACTCTTACACGATAGAGCCCTGACTCCATTCTGTAAGGAAGGGTAAACCACCCGCTCACTTGCTGGTAACCGTATCTTGATGCTACCAACTCGTTATTGGTAAACTTACCGTCCTTATTGTAGTCGATCCAAATACGCCAGTAGCACCAATAGGTCTGCTGAGTTCCGAATGATGGGCTCAAAGAATAGCTAAGTGCTCGTCCAGGAGTACCAGTGATGTGATGGGTATTGATATAGGAGGCATAGTTATCACCTCGTGAATTATTCTTCATATCGCCAATATACACACTGCTGATATAGCCATAGTTGGAGTCCTTACCGTAGGAAACTGGATAGGGGTCATCCTCTGGGTCAGGAGTTGGATCGGGAGTTGGATCAGGAGTAGGCGTGTACTTCTCCTTGATATTTACGAGATAGTCCTCTACCTCTCCGTGGTCAAAGACCTCGCAAGGCTCGGCCGCAGCTCCCCACTTCATGGATACCCTCATGCGGGTATTGCCCTTGGTAGCCCCTGCTGGGATAGAGATCCGCTTGGAGGCTGCCACATTGGACTGAGTGGTATTAAAGTCGGCAACTAGCTCATCACTCGAGAATACCTTATCGCCATTAAAGTCGATCCATACTCTAAAGTACTCTGGGTAGCTACCATAGATAGAGCCTGGGGTGAGGGTGAGTGTATAGCTCTCCCCCTTCGTTAGCTCAATAGCCTTGCTACTAAAGTAATTGTAGCCACCGGTATCACCACGGGTAACGTTATTGACATTAGCAAGAGATACTTGTGCAATGTAGGTGCTCCGTGCATACCTACCCATAGACTTGCAGTAGTCACCCGAAGGGGTAGGAGTAGGATCTACACCGCCACCTTGGAGTAGTGCTTCTACATAAGGACGGAATATCTTGGCTCCACCTGCAGCATTAAGCCCCTTATCGATCACACCATTTTTGAGTACAAAGGTCCCCTCTTTACTGATAAATAATAGGTCGGGCACAGTCTTGATACCTAGCTGCTGAGTGATGAAATCCCAGTGCTCCCATTGACCACCTGGGTTCACGTCGAAGCTATAAAACTTCACCTTTCCCTTGTACTCACGGGCTAATAGCTCCACACTTGGCTGAGTATGCTCGCAGTAGCTACAATCAGTCGCCTTGAGATAAACCACCATAGGTGCGGTATAGCCACGACCAACATCTACACGATTGCCACCACGGAAGGTGAGCATCTGCTTGTATTGGTTGATGTTGAGTGGAGTGATGTCGCCAGTCTCAGGAGTAGGATCGGGATCAGGGTTGGGGTTAGGTCTCTGATTAGGCTCAATGCCGATCACGATATCCTGACCATAGTTAAAGCCTCCGCTACCGCCACCAGTACCGAGAGAGTTGGGGTCAAGGGCATGGAGTAGGAAGTATCCATCCGACATACCTCCCCACCCCCAATTGATATGGAAGTAACCTCCGCTATAGCCATCGCAGACAAAGGAGTGACCACCACCATTGCCCGAGCCAGCATACTGTACTGGGCGCCCGTTGGCTAGCTCATTGTAGACGATATTGGTCCACTGAGCCGTATTATAATTGGAGCGATAGATATCACGGATGGTATTTTTGTAATAGAAGTGATCTCTCAATAGCCCAGGCACGTAGTACTGCCATGTACCGCTACCATAAGCAGAGAACATCATATTAAGTCCCACTGCCACATCATAGGAGAGCTGTGCAATTTGGTGATTGCGTTGGCGAAGGGTAGCCGCTGGCATTTGATCCCAGAGGTACTCTTTATTAAAATTGGCATATTTACCATCGTGGGTAGAGGTATGAGAGCCAGTACCACGAGGTGGGTACTTCCAGTATCTCATAATCTGAGTAGTGGCTGTAGCAACACAGCCTACTGGATGACCGTATGGGATGTACTCATTGTAGTAGGGAGATTGATTCCACTTGATATTGCCTAGCAATGGGGCAATATTATTATAGGCACGTAGCGACTCCTCTACCACCACGCCATTGATAGCTTGGTCGTAAGCTGCTCGGAGAGCCTTTGTCACAGGAGTTACCTGACGGAGGGAGTCAATGCTTCTGGCATAAGCTCCTAGGAAGCTAAGCACGTTGGAGGCCTCGGCTGGGCGCTCCTCTACGCTAGCATTGGCGAGCTCTGCTCCGAAAAAGCTACCATCCTCAGAATACCCTAAGATAGGGAAGGTGACATCCCACGCAGAGACCACCACAAAGCCTTTATTGATATTGAATACATAATAGGCTGGGAGAGATGACTGAGCATCGGTCTGTGCATCAGACGAAGCAGCCCGAAGAGCGGTGGAACTTGTCGGCTCGGCAAAAGCTAATTCTATTCCCGAAATCTGATCGGTATCAGTAGCCCCCTTTAGAGCACCATTTTCCGCAAAAAACCTAAGGGCAATCGCCTTGGCCTCATCTACGGAGAGGTGGCGTGCCTCAGTGGTAATGGGCTGGTCGTCACCATCGCTAGGCACTCCCCTGCCCTCCGACTTACAGCCTATCAATAGGCTGGCAGAGGCAAAGAATAGACCTGCGATGAGCAGCAGCCACAAATAACTTCTTCTGTTCATAGTCAAAAGTTGTTTGGGTTAATTATTATTTAGTTCACATTAATATTACAGTTGAGAGATAGTGCCATCCACCTGACGGATACCATTATCAGCTTGGATATCGAGCACTAGGTTAGCTTCACGCTGATTAGTACGCTTCTCTTGGGTAAAGAAGTTGAATGCTCCCCTATTCGCCATCATGAGTAGCTCGCGAACGGTGCAGGTAGTGCTCTCAGAGCCGAGGTCATAAAGGTTGCGAGTACCATTGGCTACAGCATGCCCGAAGTATCCACTGATGGTCACCTCCATCTTTAGGAAGTCGGCCATACTCATACCTTGTGGACGCTTAAGAGACACCTCGAGACCCTCCGTATCAGGAAGTGCAACATCTTGCTCTGGGTCATCGATGCGGATATAGTTATTCACTGGACGCTCAAAGATAGTCTGCTCACGACCACCTGCTAGTGCGATAGTCACCTTACCATGTACATACAAAGGCTTGATATTATCCGACTTAGCTCTCAGCGTACGTGGAGTAAAGCGAAGAACTAGCTCATCCATATCTGGAACGAAGTAAGACTCGTTGCGAACAAAGTCACTCGTGAGCACTACTCTTGCTACTGAATTATCATGAACGTACCTAAGAGTATAAGCCACTGGCTTAGCCGAAGAGGCAGTAAGTGGACTTGAAAGGCTCTTCTTGAATCCTTCCCAACCCATAGACATACCATATCCGTGTTCCTCAGAGGTACCACCGATGATACGAGACTTAGATACAGAGGCATCTAGGATCTCCTTGTACTTGGTTTGGAGATTGATATCAATATTCTCAGTAGGTACATTGAGGTTAAGGGCGGCTACCACATCGTGATACTCATGCTGGCTTGAGATAACAGCAAAGCCCATACGGCCGTAGAATACCTCGGACACATAGACTGGCATCACACCGTCCATATCCTCTACATTGGCAGTCTTGAGGATAAACCCGTCAGGGATATCCACTGCGATGCTAAATACCTTTTGAATCGCCTTGACGAGCACGTGGGTCTTCATCTTTTGGTGTGAAGTGCTTAGGTTGAGCTTAGCAATAAGGTCCTCCTTTTGGTAACCGACACCCAGCTCTGCCCCGATCTCTGTAGAGCTAGAGAGTTCGTTGATTTCGTATACGGTGGTAGCTGCTAGTGGCATGTTTTGTGAGCCAAACCAACGCTGTACCGTAAGATTGTAGTCGCTAGCCTTAGGATTGATATAGCTGGCTACATAGTTATTCATAGGAGAGGCAGGGATAAGGTCTATAGCACTCCAAGTCACCTCACCAGTAGTCCCTGGAAGCTTTACATACCTACCATTGGTGATAGAGCTACCTACAAAGACACTTCCTGGGTAGATAAGGCTACCTGCGGGATTGAATATAGAGAGCTCATCAAAGGCAAACCCCGAATTATATACCTTACGCTGGGTGATATAGATACCATGCAGACCACCGAAGGTACCTGGCTCGACTACCTCGCCATCAATCTGTGGAGCGATAGGATCAAGAGGTGGGAGATTTTGTCCAACTTCCCCTTGATCCATACCATCAGGTAGTGGTAAGGCACGTACCTGAGCCTTTAGATTAGAGGCATCTTGAGTCTCCTCAGGGGCATTAGGCACTTCAATATTATCCTTTTTACAGCTAGCAAATGCTATCACCATACCGAAGATGAATAGCAGTGAAATAAATATCTTTTTCATAGTTGCTTATCGTTTATTATTGTTATTTCTGATTAAAGTAAGACCGAGGCTGGCTACCTAGACACCTAGTAGTGGTAGTATTTGGCTGGTCACCCTCTACGGTAACGGAGCGAAGTCCATTGGGGATCTCCTCAACCTCCTTAATATCGTGGAAAAGGTCAAATAGCACAGTAGCAGAGTAATCTCTACTAGCATTTTTGCGCGTTGTAACAGTAAGGGAGTGGTGAACTGCATTAAAGAGCAGATCCTGTAGGCGTATGCTGTACTTGCTCTCTCCGAGGTCGTCACCAGTAATGGTACCTGCTGCATTGGTATTGTAGAAGTGCGTATCGATGTAGACCCTCTGATTGAGGAAGTCTTGCATACTCATTCCCTCAGGACGCTTAATGGTAATGGTGGTGTTCTCGGCACTTGGAAGCCCTGATTGCTTCTGCTTATCGAGCTTTATATACTTGCTCATTGGGATCCATACTAGTCGATAATCGGTGCTTTCCCCCGTGGTCGATAGCTCTCGTGGCACGGTAAGCACTGTATGGCCCCATACCTGGAGGTCGTCCTTGGTACCAGCATTGGCCTTGAGCTGAGCAGGGCGCAATGAGAAGGTGATCTCATCGCAATCCTTTACGAAGTAGCTCTCAGTGACTGGGTACTGACCACTCTGCACTACTCGAGCAACAGAATTATCATCGGCATACCTAAGGGTGATGGCTACGGGCACTGCCTCTGAAGGAAGGAGCTCGGTACTCATCCCTTGCTTAAAGCCTTCCCACCCCTCCTTTACAGACAGACCGTGGTCGCCAGACTTACCGCCGGTAAAGACATACTGGGTAAAGGTCTCATCAAGAATCTTCTTGTACTTAGCAGAGAGCTCAAAGTGGAACTTAGGCACCATAATCTCTAGGGCTGCCAATACCTCTCTATAATCATGGTCGGAAGAAATGAGTGCATACCCCATACGACCATAAAATACATCGGAGATGTATACTGGCATCACCCCACCTAGGGCGTTGGGGCTGGCACTGAGTAGATGCTGGCGATTGGGGATATCCATAGAAACAGAGTAGAGCTTCTGGACAAACTTCACCAATATGTGAGTGCGTAGCAAACCTCTCTTACCCTCAAATACAATTCCTGCCTTGGCATTTTCGCTCTCAAAGCCCATGCCTAGCTTAGCGCTGAATTCACGGAGATCTTTTACCTCAGTCATCTCAAAGGTAGTCACTGCTGAAGTAGGCAATTGGGGTGTTCCACGCCACTCCTGCATAGTGCTCGCATAGTCGCTAAACTTTGGCTCATTCACCGTCTTAACAAACCGCATCTCCTGTGGATTGAGGGGCACCATATCGGGGCTGGACCAGGTCACTTCCCCTATTTTTTGCCCTCTTACTGGCAGATAACGGCCATTGCTTATTGAATTACCGACTAGCACATTGCCTGGATAGATTAGGTTGCTCATAGGATTGAAGAGCAAGTACTCATTATAAACTACCCCAGCACTGTACATAGAGCTGCGACTAATGATGACCCCCTTGAGTCCGTCACGAACTGTAGGGATAACCTCACCGCCCTCCCCAGGCTCACCAATAGGCTCGGGTGGGGCGATTGGATCACCCCCTCTAAGCATACCAGGTGCTAGAGATAGCTGGCTAAGGTCTGTAGGAGCAACCTCGGGCTCCTCAGGAGCCACTTGATTCCTACTACACGACAACAGCAGTAGCACCGCAATAAACGGCAACCACCTCTGTAGACCTACAAAGGTCAGGAATTGTTGTGTTTTCATAACCAATAGTTGTTAAAATTGTTTTTAATAGCAAAGCCAACAATACGCCGTTATATACGAATTTACGTCATTATGTAAAACAATAAAGCGATAATATGGATATGATTAGCTTCGTGGCACAATATTACGAATTATTATTATAACCACAAAATAACTTGAATACATCTTTACATTAACTTTGTTTCTAACAACTTGTCATATTTAACACAATAAAAGGCGTCTTGCACTCCCTTTATTTATCAATTGCAAGCCAAACATTATAATTTCCAAGGCAAATCAGTAGGTAGTTTCTTGCAATAATCGTGAAAAATAGAGTAAAAATAGAGCTGATATCAAAGCAAAAAAATCGACCTTTGCAATCCACTGATATTCAACATCATATATAGCCGCCAACTGAGTTGCGAGAAAGCAATCGCTTAGTTGCATCTCAGCAAAAGCTTAGTTGCAACTCACCGATCGCTTTGTTGCAACTAAACTTTTGGCTTACTACCAATGGGATTTTTTTCACGATAGAGACCAAGGAACTACCAGCTTATAGGAGAATATTGCACGAAGTGCCATTCTCGCACATTTGAAGAGCTGAGACTTTGAACGAAGGATGAGATGCTAGGCTGCCAAGGTACTCAAAAAGGCCTGAGGATGGGGCAAGGTGCACGCAGGGCACCAAGGACCCACAGGGCCGAAGGGAGCGTACTCACGTACGTGACCTAGGCCGAATTCCGAAAGCAACGCCGCAGATCGCCTTCGTGCAACAGTCTCTATAGAGTTACCCTGCTACGTTAGCAAGCACAAATTTCTAAAGAGACACCTCAAATCACCTTCGTCTGACAGCCTATATATATTATATATGTGTAACAACTTACAAAAGGAAATAACTTGCGGTGTTTGGAAGGGCAGCTATTGGAAATATCGTAATAATTACGTAACTTGTGGAGCGGAAGGAAAAAACATCATCAAATAGCGGGAAGACCGTATATAATGACCGTTCGCAACCAAACTGAATACAGAAAACCAAGAATATACAAACCATCTAAAAAACGAACAACATGAAGGAATTTCAGACAAATGAGATCCGCAACATCGCTCTACTCGGTAGCTCGGGCTCTGGTAAGACCACGCTGATAGAGTCGATGCTCTTTGAGGCTGGCGCTATTCAGCGCCGCGGTACAGTAGAGGCTGGCAATACAGTGAGTGACTACTTCCCAGTAGAGAAGGACTACGGTTACTCTGTATTTACTAGTGTATTTTCTGTACCGTGGCAAGATAAGAAACTCAACTTTATAGACTGTCCTGGTTCGGACGATTTCATCGGCGGTACGGTAAGTGCACTCTACGTGACTGACTGTGCCCTGATGGTGATCAATGCTCAGCAAGGGCTAGAGGTGGGGACGATCAATCAATTTAGGCAGACCCGCCGTTTCCAAAAACCGGTAATCTTTATCATCAATCAGCTGGATCACGAAAAGGCCGACTTTGAGAATAGCTATCATCAGCTCCGAGAGCACTACGGCACCAAGGTAGTAGCAGTACAATTCCCAGTCACTACAGGGCCTAACTTCAATCAGATTGTAGATGTACTGAAGATGAAACTCTATCAGTGGGGACCAGAGGGTGGCAAGCCTGAGGTGCTAGATATCCCTGATGAGCTAATGGATAAGGCGAAGGAGTATCAGCAAGCTCTGATAGAGGCGGCAGCTGAAAATGACGAGACTTTGATGGAGAAGTTCTTTGACCTCGGCACCCTCACAGAGGATGAGATGCGCGAAGGAATCCGCCAAGGCCTGATCAATAGAGATATGTACCCAGTATTCTGCGTGAGTGCGGGGAAGGATATGTGCGTTCGGAGGACGATGGAATTCCTAGGGAATGTAGTGCCTACTACAGAGAAAGTAAAGCCTATCGTAGCTAGCGACGGCACAGAGGTGAAGCCCGACTCTAATGCTCCTATATCGCTCTACTTCTTTAAGAGTGCTATGGAGCCACATATCGGTCAGGTTGATTACTTCAAGGTAGTGAGTGGTACCCTTACAGAGGGTGTCGACCTTGTGAATCAAGACCGTAACGAGTCCAAGGAGCGACTCACCCAGTTCTTTACACCTCAAGGTGGTAACCGCACCAAAGTGAGTGTCCTTCATGCTGGAGATATCGGTGCGGTGGTGAAGCTAAAGGATGTACGTGTGGGGAATACACTGAATGCCAAGGGCGTTAGCTATACCTTCCCACCAATGGAGTACCCAGCTCCTAAGTATCGCCGTGCCATTAAGGCGGTGAATGAGGCCGACTCTGAGAAGATGAGTGAGGCACTGCACCGTATGCATTATGAGGATCCTACTTGGATCATCGAGCATAGCAAGGAGCTCCGCCAGTTGATCGTTTACGGACAGGGAGAGTTCCACCTACGTACGCTCAAGTGGCGCTTGGAGAATAATGAGAAGATTGAGATTGAGTACCTTGAGCCTCGTATCCCTTATCGTGAGACCATCACGAAGACAGCTCGTGCCGATTATCGTCACAAGAAGCAGTCAGGTGGTGCCGGTCAATTCGGTGAGGTTCACCTGATCCTAGAGCCCTATACCGAGGGTCAACCTGTGCAGAGCGTCTATAAGTTCAATGGTCAGGAGTTCAAGATCAACCCCAAGGAGACTCAGGAGATTCCTCTTGAGTGGGGTGGCAAGCTAGTCTTTGTGAATAGCATTGTGGGCGGTAGCATCGATGCCCGCTTTATGCCTGCTATCCTTAAGGGAATTATGGGGTGTATGGAGCAAGGGCCACTAACCGGCTCTTATGCCCGTGACGTGCGTGTGATCGTTTATGATGGTAAGATGCACCCTGTAGATAGTAATGAGGTCTCCTTTATGCTAGCCGGTCGCAACGCCTTCAATGAGGCATTCCGCAATGCTGCCCCTAAGATTCTGGAGCCGATTTACGACGTAACGGTAGCGGTGCCTGCCGACTATATGGGTGATGTGATGAGCGATCTACAGGGACGTAGAGGCATCATCATGGGTATGGATAGTAAGGCCGATTATGAGGAGATCAAGGCTAAGGTACCCCTAAAGGAGCTCTCTAACTACTCCACTGCCCTCAGTTCGCTCACCGGCGGTAGAGCTTCCTTCACCATGACGTTTGCAAGCTACGAACTAGTGCCTGGAGATATCCAAGAGGCACTCATCGAGGCTCACCACACCGACGAGGAGGAGTAACCCCCTCTCTCAAGAGCATAATTAACAACTCCGCCACCTATAGGTCTAAGCCTACAGGTGGCGAAGTTTTTATATCTACCAGAGAATGTTGCACGAAGTGCCATTCTCGCTCATTTGCCTCAAATGCGCTGAGACCTTGCACGAAGGATGAGATACAAGGCAACCGATAGGGTGCCAAGGTCCCTAAATAGGCGCTGAGGATGAGGGCGAAGGGAGCGTACTCGCGTACGTGACCGAGACCGAATTCCGAAAGCAACGCAGTAGATCGTCTTCGTGCAACAGTCTCTACCAGTTAATGTTTGATGCCGATGATTGAGATGCCTCCGGCTACCGCTAGGAGGGTGAGGAGTACGGAGAGAAGCACATAGAGGAGTGCCGAGAGGTATTGCCCCTCTGAGAGGGTGTGGAAGAGCTCAAGCCCGAAGGTGGAGAAAGTGGTAAACCCACCACAAAATCCAGTGATTAGTAGCAGGCTCCACCCACCCCACGTGGCACCCTCTTGCTGCGAAAGGGCATAAAACACCCCGATGAGGAACCCTCCAACTACATTGATCAGTAGCGTGCCACTCCACGATGGAGCGGTAGTGATGTGCGTGGACCAAAGCGACGAAAGCCCATATCTCGAGAAGGCACCAAAGGCACCTCCTAAGGCGACTAATAGGTAATCCATCACCGAATAGAGCTAACTCAGATGGGTAGAATTGCCTTCCCCTACCAACTGACTTTGGGAGAGGTAGTTGGGATCTTCGGCATAGATAAAGAGGACACTGCCCCCTTTGATCGCATCAATTATCGGACGATTAAGTTGCTCCGGCAAGGCAGGGCAACCGAAGCTCCTACCTAGTCGCTGCCCCCCTCGGCAGATGGCGGGATTGGCATACTTAGCCCCGTGAATCACGATGGCTCTAGCTCGGGCATTGTCATTAAAGCCCTTCTCCAGCCCATCAAGCCGAAGTGAGTAACCATTACTCCCCCTGTAGGTCTCCCCTGTAAGGTAAAAGCCGAGCGAGCTTTGGTGGCTATTGCTCCGATTGGAGAAGTCAGTGGCGTAGAGCGAACCGCTATTCCGACCGTGTGCCACCACACTCTCAAAGAGCATCGTGCCCTCCGCCATATCGATCACATAGAGGCGCTCACTATTGGAGGGCTTGGTAAAGTCAATAAGCGTAAGCAGCTCCTTGTGTCGTTGCGTCACCTTGTAGTAGCCGTGATAGGCGGTTCTAAAAGCCTTCGGACTCACCTTCCCCTCCAAGCCCAACTGACTGTAGAGCAAGGCACAACTATCCACCTCTGCTACAGGCATCTCATCGGGAAGCTCGCGACCTTGCCTGTGAGGCTCTACCCCACTCATCATCACGAGCGAAAAGAGTAGAAGGGTGGAGAATACTATCTTCTTTTTCATATCGTTTGCCGTAGTAATGCTGGAATCTCATCAAGTCGAGTCACCTCAGTGACTGGATAGCGGAGCGACTGTTCAGGGAAAGGGAGCTGCTCTGGATTGAACCAGATACTGGGTAGCTTGGCATTCTGGGCACCCAAAATATCGGCATCCCAACTATCGCCAATCATGATCGCCTCACCCCTTCTAGTACCGCTTTTGCTAAGTGCTTGGTCAAATATTCCTTTGTAGGGCTTGCTGATCCCCACCTCCTCACTCAGCACCGTCGCATCGATATAGGGAGCAATGCCCGACACCTCCATCTTACGCCGCTGTACCTCTGTAAAGCCATTAGAGACCACCACCACCTTATAGAGTGTTTTGAGATATTGAAGTAGCTCAATAGCTCCCTCTACCACCCCCTCCTTATGCGAAGAGAGGTGCAAAAAGCGGTCATTGAAGCGGAGGATCTCCTCCTCCGTAAAGTGTCGAATAGCCTCGAGTGGTCGGCGAAATCGCTCTATTGTAAGCTCGTACTTCGTAATCTCCGAGTGTCGATACTGATGCCACAGAGCTTCATTGCTCGGCCAATAGACCGACCAAAAATGGTCAAAGGAGGCATATCCACCAGCCCACCCCTCCTCGAGGTAGAGCTGATGGATAGCCTCCTTATTATTTTGCTGAGTGGCCCAGAGCGTATCGTCTAGGTCTATCAGTATGGTCTTGTACACCTTGGTTTATAAACTCACCTCTACCACTAAGTTGCGACCTAAGCTCCAGAAGCTATCGACGTCCTTAATCTTGAGGATCATATTCTTATTACCATCCTTAATCAATTCGTACGAGCTACTTGGGTGCTCGGTAAGCACCTTGGCCTTAGGCGCGAATAGAGGAATCTCCCTCACCTCACGGATATCAATGGTGATGAGATAATCCTTATTATATCCCTCAGGAAGCACCTTATCGGAGCGCAAGAAGCGACTACTGATGATGTTTTGCTCCTTCAGCTCCTCGTGAGTACCAAAGCAGTAGTGTGCTCGGTGTAGCTTGCGATCTTGATCCGAGATGGTCTTATCCTGTAGGGCAATCGTCGTCTCCTGAGCACCAGTGGTCTCATCTAGCTCACTGATGCGCTGACCCTGTTGCAAGATCAAAGAGTCCTTAGAGGCTAGCAACTGCGTCATGTGGGTAATGGCATTCTCCTTCTGTACAATCTGCTGCTGCAGCATATTGATCTTCTTATTAAGGGCAGAGATATTGATATCCTTGCGCTTCAGATCCTCCAGTTTTCTTGCTAGTTCCTCTTTATTTTTCTCCAAAGAGGCAGTCATAGAGCGGACATCCGAGAGGAGCTGCTCACGGTCGTTCTCAGTAAATTCACCACTTGCCTGACCCATACGGAGTTTATTCTCAGCATTCGAAACCTTATTGATCTCCTGCTCCACATCCATTACTAGTCCCAGCACACTCTCCAACTCCTGCTGGCTACGGGTGTTCTGAACTAGGAGCGAATCGTAGCTCTGCTGTAGCTTGGTATAGGACGAGCCCTTACCGTCACAAGAAGACAGA
>NZ_HF988881.1:19019-26979 GCF_000435035.1 Porphyromonas sp. CAG:1061
ACAAGAAGACAGCCCTACCATAACAATTGCGGCGATAGTCGCCAATGAAAAAAGATGTTTCATACTGTTTGTTATCTAAAATTATGCTCTTTATACTTATTCACATGGACGCTCTCCTGCTTCTCTTGGGGGGCGACCATCACCACTATCTCGCCTAGTGGCTCATTTTCCTCAAAATAACTCTGAAGCTCCGACACACTTCCGCGGTGGAACTCCTCAAACTTTTTACTCAATTCACGAGCAACCACCACTTGGCGGTCACCGCCCACAATCTCTTGCAACTCCCCCAGTAGCTTCACCAAGCGCTTTGGTGATTCATAGAGGACCGTTGTCACATCACGCTCCATTAGTGCCTCTATCCGCGTCTTTCGCCCTTTTTTATTTGGCAAGAAACCTTCAAAAAAGAAGCGCTCACAAGGCAAACCCGAGCCCACCAAAGCAGGTACAAAAGCAGTTGGTCCTGGCAAACAAGTCACCTCAAGTCCCCGCTCCAAGCAGGCCCGCACCGCCATAAAGCCAGGATCGGAAATCCCAGGCGTACCCGCATCCGAGACCAAAGCTACCCGCTCGCCACGCTCCACTCTACTTGCCAACTCCCCCGCTACAGAGTGCTCATTGTGGATATGAAAGCTCTTGAGCGGTGCCTGTATATCGTGGGCTTGAAAGAGTTTGGCAGTGGTCCGCGTATCCTCAGCATAGACCATATCCGCCTCCCTCAGCAGTCGCAACGCTCTCAGGGTAATATCCTCCATATTCCCCACAGGGGTAGGTATGACGACTAGTGGGTAGACCATAGGCTTGTTACTTACAACGATGCTCCTGAACAAACGCCAATAGGTGCTTCACCACCTCCTCATCACGCCCCAGCTTACGCACATCGTAGAGATAGCTCTCCACATGGGCCATACTGCTCAGAGGTTCCATTTCCCGCAGCATATCCTCCAACGCCGCCTGATCTCCATAGAAGAGCTCATTAGCAAAGAGATAGCGGTCCGCAATGGTCAGATTGGAGAGCAGGTCAAAGCCCTTGCGAGCCTCAAAAAGATCCTCCATCGCCTCTTCCGAGCCAGCCTTAACGAAGAGATCGTCCAGAGAGTCGCTACCCTCCTTTTCGTTCTTTATCGGCTCGCCAACTGGTTCAAAAGCGATTGGCTCATGCTCCGTCGGCTCGTCATCACTCTCAAAGTCCCGAGCATAGAGCTCCTCAAGGCTCGAGATACAGGATATCTCACTTCGCTCACCACTAGGTGCTTCTGTGGAACCCGCTTCAGTCGACTCGCCTTTGGCACATAGCTCGGTATGCTTCACAAGGAGCTGAGCCACCTCTCTACGAAGTCGCTGCAAGTCGTCAGCCATCTTATCGATTCTCTGCAATATCCCTTCTGCCTCTTTATTGTACTCCATACGTTCAGTGACTTATCAAACTCCCTATTATACTGCACAAAAGTACACATAATTTTCCGAATACCCGCATTTCCACCGCCACCCCCTTCGTCCTCCTAATAAGGCGCTCCATTACTCCAATAAAGAAATCACTTAAATCAATTTAATAAGTTAGGACATTAATGTGTTCAATTTCCAAAAAAGTGGTAACTTGCACAAGGAAATAAGAAACACAAATCATATAATTAAGTACTTATGAGAAATGTATCGCATCGTGTATGGATAGTCTTTCTACTCCTTCTATCTGGAGGTCTACACCTCTATGGTCAAGAAAATGAAGGAAGGAGCTTAAAATGGAAAGTCGCTATCGGGAGGTTTTCTAATGAGACCCAATATGGCAAAGGCATCTTTTATGACCGTGAGAATGATCCCATCGCTAAGCAGGCTCAAGACATCTTAACTGCAAAATTAATCGCTTCAGGTAAATTTATCCTCGTTGAGCGCTCTGATGCCGAAGCAATCGCAAAAGAGATTGCCGATGGCAACAACGACAACAAGGTAACTGCCGACTATGTGATCCTCGGTTCAGTAACAGAATTCGGACGTAAGACTTCTGGCGAAGTAGGTCTTCTAACTGCCAAAAAGACCCAGCAGGTAGAGGCTGGAGTGAGCCTTAGGCTGGTTGATGTCGCTACGGGGGTCGCAACCTATTCTGAGGAGGCTAAAGGGTATGCCAATACCACTAGCAAGTCCACTCTAGGAATGGGGGGCGTAAGTGGGTATGATGCTTCTCTAGCCGACAAAGCTATTTCTGCTGCTATTGATCAGCTAGTAGAGAACATTATCAATAAATGTGCAGACAAGCCTTGGCGCACCTATATAATCTCCATGGATAACGACGGAACTATCATTGCTGGTGGAGCCTCTCAAGGACTTGTTGCAGGCGATAGATTTGACATCTACGCAAAAGGAAAAAGGGTGAAGAACCCTCAGACAGGTGCTATGATTGAACTTCCAGGTAAAAAAGTGGGAGCCATTGAGGTGCAAATGACCTTGGGAGACACTCCGATGACTGAGTTCTCCATAGTCAATATCGTCGAAGGAGCTATTGACGGCTCTAAGCTCTCGGATTATTATATACAAGAAATAAGATAAAAAAATGAAGCATTTGAATTGGATTGGCCTCGCATTGAGTGCCATACTAGCAGTCGCTCTCCTTTCCTGTGGCACCGTAAATTCCGCAACAGGGGGCTTGGCTGATGAGGCCTATTTAAAGATAATTAGCGACAACAAGACCCTTGTTAAAGAAACCGTGGTAGTAACCATTAATGGTAGTAACCCCACAGAGACAAAGGTAATACAGACAAAAGGGAGCGAGGGGAAGAAGCCACAGTTTTATCTTAAGCCAGGCACTTATTCCATTGCTGTTAAGAGCAAAGAGGGAAGGGTGCTCTATAGTGGCAAGATATTTTTATCAACTAGAAAAACCAAATTGATAGAGCTACGATAAACATGAAACGTTTAATTCTTTTTTTGCTACCAGTAATCTTGACACTTTCCCTTTGTAGCTGTAGCACTACAAAAACCCTATATTCTTGGTACGGTTATGACAATGCTGTTCATACTTTCACTAAGGACAGAACGCCCAAAAGCGAAGAGCACCTTATTAAAGAGTACGAACGCCTTATAAACACCCCAAATGGCACTCGAAAAATGGTCCAGCCTGGAATATGTGCAGAATATGGGTATCTCCTTATCAAACAGGGGAAAAGAGAAGAGGGACTACAGCTCCTAAAAAAAGAGATTGAGCTATACCCAGAGAGCAAAGTATTTATTACAAGGATAATTAAGCAGTTTGAAAAATGAAAACTCACTACAATAGACTAGCCTTTTCAATAGCTTCGCTTCTGAGCTTGCTATTACTACTTTCATCATGTGGGCTTACTGCCAACTATGGCAAGAAAGGGGAGGTATACAAAGAGCTATATGCCCAGAAACCTTTAAGCATACTAGTAATGCCTCCGATCAATAAGACAAATAAAGTAGAGGCTAAAGAGGCGGTGTATGCCTCACTTTTCCACCCTCTTGTAGAGAGAGGATACTACGTCTTTTCACCACTATTAGCTCAAGAACTTTTACAAAGTGAAAGCGCAGAAGATGCTGAATTATTTATTGACGGTAGCCTAAAGCCATTCAATAACGTGTTCACAGCTGACGCCGTGCTCTTTACTGTAATAAATAAGTGGCAGAAGATTGTGCTTACAAATACTATGGATGTGAATATTGAATACATCTTAAAATCTACCAAGGATAATAAAGTACTCTTTCAGAGAAGTGCTGATGTTACCGTAGATTGCAAGGTGGCCAACACCAGTAGTATGCTACTTAACTTGGTAGCAAATGCAGTAGCGACAGCCCTTTCCGATAACATTGTAGCCGCACGCAAAGCAAATGGTTTTATCCTCTCTGACATTCCTGATGGGAAATATGCTCCCCTTCACGACCAAGACCAAGATACCCCAGCAGGGCAAAAGGATATTACAGGTCGTGTAAAGCTCTAGCGACAGAGACACATTAACACTAGTAATAGGGTTCATAGGTTTCTATGAACCCTATTACTTTTTACTGCCCGACCAAAAACCACTCGCAATACAGGGGTTACGCATTAGAAGAGGTCCTTACCCCACAGACACTCCCATTGATGCCACACGTCAAGAGAAACCAAATGCGGAACCACTGATTTTTTTAGGGAGGTTTCTTTTGGATTATAGAAATATTATGTATCTTTGTCCACGCGATTAGAATTATCTAGTCGGACATGGTGGACGTAGCTCAGCTGGTAGAGCCCTGGATTGTGGGTCCAGTTGTCGCGGGTTCGATCCCCGTCGTTCACCCTAAATGAAGTAGGCGGAAGGCTAATTAGCTTTCCGCCTACTCTTTTTATATCGTCTCACTAGATAACGCCTTCGTGCAACAGTCTCATATAAGTTTTTGAGGGTAATGGAGTAAGGATTTCGCAGAGGCCCGCCCTATAAACACTCAGATAAATGCAACACGATACGACCCTCTAAAGCGTAACATCCGCTCAAGGATACCCGTATATCACTTATTATTGTTACTTTTGCGTATGGTGTGTTGTATTCAAACTCAAATTTAATTATGAACAATATGAGACTGCGTTCGACCCTTCTATCGGCACTGCTCCTATTATTACTGGCTAGCTGTGCCAGCACCAAGGATGTTGCCTATCTACAATATGCGGAGAATAAGATGCAAACGGAAGCCCGTGCTCTCCAAGATGCTACCATCAAACCAAAGGATATCCTCACGGTCAATATCCAAGCTTCCAAGCCCGAGTTGGTGGCAAGCTTCAATGGGATTTACTGGAACCCTCAGCAGCAGTATTCTAGTGTGCAAAGTGGTATACGCACCTTTTTGGTGGATAATTCTGGCGAGGTCGACCTACCAGTGCTAGGGCTCACGAAGCTCGGTGGTCTCACCCTAAGGGAGGCGGAGGAGGTGGTCAAAAAGGCACTCACAACCTATCTCAATGAGGTGCCCAGCGTCAATGTCCAGATCCAAAACTACCGCTACTCAGTGCTCGGTGAAGTGCACAAGCCAGGGGCATTTGTTTCGGCCAATGGCAAGGTAAATCTCTTCGAGGCACTCGCCAATGCGGGAGACCTTACTATATATGGTATACGAGATCAGGTGAAGATACTTCGGGAGAATAAAGACGGTTCGACCACCTTGGTGAGTGTCAATCTGATGGATCCCAGCATCATCAATTCGCCCTACTACTACCTACAGCAGGGAGATGTAGTCTACGTGATGCCCAATAATGCCATAGCCTCATCGTCCAACATCAGTTCGGGCACCACTGTTTGGATCAGCATCTCTTCGATTGCACTTACAGTAGCCAACCTTCTAGTCACCATATTAAGACGATAAGCAGAAATCGATCATAGCTTATGACTCAAATAAATAATAACCCTAATAACCCACAGCAGCCCACCCATATCCCCGCAGCGCCCGAGATGAGCCCATCACAGGCAATAGGAAATGAAGAAGAGGTGGATATTCTAAGCATCCTAATAGACTACTTTAGGTATTGGCCCATCTACCTCATTGCACTGGTGCTTTGCCTGCTCCTCGGCTGGCTATTTATCAAAAGTAGTAGCCCACAGTATCCCGTCAAGGCCTCGGTGCTATTTCTAGAGCAAAAAGATAAAAGTAGCCCACAGATACAGGGGCTCGACTTTGCCGAACTGGGCATGGGGGTAAAGAATGTCAATGTAGATAACGAACTAGAGATACTCGGTTCGCGTGAGATCCTTCAAAAGACCATAGAGGAGAGCCAGCAGTATGTAGAGGTGACCAGTCGAAAGGGGCTCACCACTACAGTATGGGATAGCGAGCTCCCTTTTGAGATATCTATGGACCCCGTAGGGCTAAGTAAAATAGGTGCCCCCATTACGCTCACCATAGAGTCGATTAGCGACAAGGGGTACAAGATCTCTTCGGACTATGTCAAGGGCGAAGCTATAGTCATCGACTCCCTACCAGCCACCTTTGTATTGGGCGAAGGCATCGCCTCCATCACCAAGCGGGAGAGCTACAAGGAGGGGAAAATGGAGCTCCCCAGCAGCTTTGATGTCACCATACAATCACCACAAAAGCTCGCCATCTACTATGCCGAGAAGGGCGGGCTCACAGTGGATAGAGCCAATAAGCAAGGCTCTGTAGCAGTCTTGGGGATTACCGCCAAGAATAGAGCAAAGGGCGAGCGCTTTCTCTCCAAACTCATTGAGGTCTACAATCGGGAGCGGGCGATCGATAAAAATGCTACCGCACAGCGCACCTACGACTTTATCAATGAGCGCATCAACCTCATCGGTGAGGAGCTTAATGCCACGGAGAAAAAACTAGAGGAGGTAAAGAAGAGCCAAGGTGTCACCAGCTACCAAGACCTCGGCGTAGTCGTCTCCTCCACCGCTATGATCGATCAAAAGCGGGCAGAGGCAGAGACGCAGCTGAAGCTGGTCGCTTTCCTTATCAATGACCTAAAGACAAAGGAGGGGAAGTACGAGATCATACCTGGTAGCCTAGGGTTTACCGACGGTACCCTACAAACCGCCGTGGAGATATACAATCAAATGGTCTTTGAGAGAGACGGTCTGCTAGAGGCAGCCAATAAAGACCACCCCAAGGTAAAGAGCCTCACCGAAAACCTCAATGTGGCACGAACCAATATCTTAGAGGCCGCAGACGTGGCTAAGCAAGGGCTTCAGATACAGCTGAATGGCCTGAAGGGAATGGAGCAGCGCTACAGCTCTCGCATCTCGCAAGCTCCTACCTTTGAGCGCATCAGCACAGATATCGAGCGGCAGCGCTCTATCCGCTCCAATCTCTACCTGATGCTACTCACCCGCCGGGAAGAGACCTCCATTGAGCTCGCCTCATCACTTGAGAGTGCCAAGGTGGTAGACAGCGCACTCGCAGCATCCAAGCCCTCTAGCCCCAAGAAGCCAATTATCTATCTCGCTAGCTTGTTACTCGGATTGGTATTACCCACCATAGCCATCTACCTCTGGAAGCTAGCTCAAACAAAGGTACATACCGAGGAGGATATCAAAAAGCTCACCAACCTACCGATTGCCGGAGGAATACCTCAGCAAAAATCAGCCTCAGGAGAGGGCGATCTTCCCGAGCTGTTGGTGCAGCTAGAGGGTAATAGTGTAGCCACAGAGGCCTTTAGAAATATCCGTACCAACCTCAGCTTCCTCACTCAGAATAAGCGACCATTGGTACTAATGTGTACCTCCACCGTGAGTGGAGAGGGAAAGACCTTTGTAGTCAGCAACCTAGCCATCTCGCTCTCAGCACTTCAGTATAAAGTGCTACTCGTGGGGCTAGATATCCGTAACCCTCAGCTGAAGCGTACCTTTGGGATCAAGAATGCATCTCTAGGCGGTATGACCGACCTACTCAATGATGCTTCAACAGATCCAATACACTACATACAGCACCTAGAAGAATACCCCAACCTAGATATCATCAATGCGGGTGCTATCCCACCCAACCCTACCGAGCTACTCGCTAGGCCTAGGCTAGAGGAGGTATTTGATACCTTCCGGAAGCACTACGACTATATCCTAGTCGACTCCGCCCCTGTTGGTCCAGTGGTAGATAGCTTGGTACTCAGTCGCGTAGTGGATCACACACTCTATATACTGCGATCCGATAAGACCAATAAGCGCGATGTAGAGTATATCAATTACCTCGCCGACCACCAGAAACTATCCAGCATGAGCCTAATACTCAACGACATCAACACCAATAACTCCATCTTTGTCAAGAGCTACGGCTATGGATACGGATACGGATATGGCTACGGATATGGATATGGCCATAAGGACGACAACCACAAATAGTCATCAAACCTTATCACCCATCAAAAAGGACCTCCCCACCGAGGTCCTTTTTTTGTACCTTCCTCTTCCAATTTGTCCGATCCTTAACCCTCCCGTAGCAGAGCAAAAGTGGAGTTGCAACTAAGCGATCGGCGAGTTGCAAC
>NZ_HF988882.1:0-4738 GCF_000435035.1 Porphyromonas sp. CAG:1061
CGCCACAATACGCCCGTTTTGGGAGAGTTACACCAGATAGCTGTCCTAGGATATCTACTACCGCTTGATCTAGTGTGCAGCCCCACGCCTTGGCATAACGACGTACATAGTCTCTTTGCTCATCAGTCTTGAGGTCGGCAAAGGTCTTCATACTATCATCCATGAGGTACTCCATACGGCTACTGAATACCACGAAGTGTATCTTCGTATCTAGATCCCATACATCCACTTGGAGCTGGGCTGTAGATGGCTTGTTGTAAGGTGATGGAGTTTCGGTCTTTGAGAAGGTCTTTTTAGGATCCTTCTTATTGGTAAGGGAGTGCATCAGTTTCACTTGGATATCACAAGAATAGGTCACGGGAATAACCCCTTCTTCAACCGGCTTAAATGGATTAAATTGAAGGATACCCTTAAAGCCACGTGGATCCTTGATGAATTTAGCCTCATCGTCAGATGCTAGCTTGTCGTGTGGGTCAGTATCCATATACCAGTACTTAAAGAGGTCAGTTACGCCATTTTGATCCTTTGGAAGGTTGGTCATCAGCTCTTCCTTATCCGTAGCGCCCCAAGATTTGATAGAATTATCTACTGGGATAAAGAAGTGCTGGTGGATATTCTCTTGCCCATTAGTTACAAATTGATGGGTGATGTCTTCTCCTTTAGCATTATAGTACTTGATTACTAGGGAGTAGAAATTGCCGCCATTGCCTGGCTTTGAAAGGCTCTCTCCATAGTCAAGACCGGTACGTACATAGAAGGCCTTTGGGCTATCCTCTGCTGGCCCCCACTCTAGTGTTGGTCTCCCATTGCCATCCTTCCCCTTTTTCAGCTTATAGGTAATCTTCTGGAAGGTTTTGAAGTACTTAACTTGGTCTGACACCCCATTTCCGTGCCAAGTTGAAGGGCCGTGCGTGTGGCACTCTTGTAGGATAAACTCTGCAGTAGTAGGATCCTCATGAAGTTTTTTGAGCTTTTGGTCTTCAGGCTCTGGGACCTGATTGACAATCCCATTCTTGCATCCAGTAGCCATCATAGCTACCATCATAGCCACCATCACGGTGAATAAGCTTTTTAATTTCATAAAATTGTTGTCTATAAAAATGGTTATTGTGTTGAAAAATAGTTGTTGTGATCAGAATGTCCACATTAGGCGCAGCTTCACGCTTCTACCTAGATTGTGGAAGTAGTATCTGAAGCGATTGGTGTAGTCTTTGTACTCTGCGTTGGTGAGGTTTTCAATACTCACCTCCCCCTCTAGGCTTTTCCCGAAAGTGACAGGGGCTTTTGCCTTTAATGAGAGGTCGAAGAGTGTATAGGCTGGTGGGGTGAAGTCCACTAGGTCTAGCTCTGGGCTAAAGAGCGTTTGCTTTGCGACATAGGTCATCTCGAAGTTGCCTGATAGCTCTATAGAGGTGCCGGGAATGGTATACTCCGACTCTATCCAGTGACGCCACCTGAATGGGGCGATATTAGGGACATGTAGCATATTCTTTAGGTGTCCCACCGTGATGCCTGTTTGGAGCCCGTATGCAAGTAGTTTTCCTATGATATTGGCATTGGCTTTGAAGTCTGCACCGCAGAAGAAGGCATCTTCTTGCCAGAAATCAAATACGGGGTACTCTCCTGCTTGAGTCTGAAAGAATGTGCCACGTTTAGTGGCCTGATAGATATATCCATTGACGTACTGTAGAAATCCTTCAATAGAGCAGGCAAGCTTGTCCCCACTGTACTCTATGGAATTGACCCACTTATAGCCAATCTCTGGGGTTAGGTTGCGGTCGCCTCGGGAGAATACTCCTGCTGCTTTATCTACTCCGAGGGAAAAACGTTCGTACACGTGTGGTGGACGCTGGAGGATAGAGAAACTACTAATGACCGAAAGCTTGTCGGTAGGAGTATAGCCTACGCCTATTTGCCCTCCTAGTAGAGTGCGGTGATCGGCATCTGAGAAGTATTCACTTGCTAAGTCGTAGCCAGCTACCCCTATTGTATAATCTTCATACCTAAATCCCCAATCCATGTAGAAGTGCTCCCATACTTTTTTCTGCCAAGCAAATAGACTGAACGTATAGGCCTTATAGTTTGGAATCATTGGTTGCACACCGGTATCTTCGGGATTGTCATTGGTGGAGATTTGAATCTCCGCCCCCACTTCGGCTTCTGTACCTAGTAGGTTATAGTGGTTCCAGGTTAGGAGCCCGTCAAGTGTAGAGAGTCGCATGCTGTACTCTGGCACGTAGGATCGGTAATTGCGTCGATTGTGGTAATCCTTGTGTATATCTAGCTGGTAGGATAGATTGAGCCGAAGTACTTGCTCGGTGGTAAGATCGTAGCGAGTGCGCGAGTTGATAAGGTGATGCCACACTTTGGAGTAGGGGTATTGGATTTTCCTTGTGAATGGGTAGATAAGCTCTGGTTTCCCTATTTTCAGTCTCTGTTCAAAGAGATCACGACTTCCTATTTGCCAAGCAAACATGCTGGCTTCATGAGAGTGAAAAAAGGAGTAGTACAATTCGGAGGTAAATCGACTTCCACGCCTATAGCCCAATTGCGCAGTGGTACTCCATTGCCTACTACCCGTATTATTGAGTAGGTAGTGGGCAGTAGACTTATCGCCGTAGTTTTGATAAGAGGCGGCTATATTCCAAGCCCAATGATTATTGTGTGAGCCATTGATCCCGATGAGGCCAACCAACCCACGCCCATTGGTGATATATGAGGTGGCAATCTTTCCCCCAATGCCCTTTTGTTGATATTCAAGCAATGGAGGGTCTATTTCTACTACACCACCTAGGGCTCCCGAACCATGCTTTACCACCTCTGCCCCCTTGAGTACTCGGACATTTTGCGCCATACTAAAGTCGATCTCTGGTGCCATATCGATGCCCCAGCCTTGACCTACGTGGCGTATGCCATTATTAACAATCATCACCCGATTACTGTGCATGCCGTGAATGACTGGTTTGCTCGCATTGGGACCAGTCGATAGCATAGATACTCCTTTTACTTTGGAGATGGCTTCAGCAAGCGAGCTCCCTAGATTACTAGAAATATCCCGGCTACTGAGTGTTTCTGCTACTGTAACACTCTTTGTAGTGGCTTTACTTTTTACCACTACTTCATTGAGCGAAAAGTTGGATGCATAAAGGGAGATATAGAGTGGGTGACCACTAGATGCCTCTTTCGTAGCATTCCTTATCTCAACGGCTTCATACGCAATGTGAGAGAACTTAAGGGTCGCACTGTGGGGCACCAATACGGTGATTTTTCCGCCCCTTGCAGTGACTCCTGTTTCACGGTCGTTGATTGATACAACCACTCCATCTATTGGTTCTTGCGTAATGGCATCACGCACGATGCAAGAGATGGATACTCCCTTGCTCTGCTCCTGTGCAAAAATGTCTGTCTTGGAAAATGTAAGCGATAATAACATCACTATACACTTACATATGGCAAGACAACAAGGCTGATGACTCCTCATCATAAACTAGGATTAATGATTAAACTTGCAACTGGGTTGCATAGGTAGCTAATGTTTTTTAGTTATGCCATAAAAATTGGCAGCTAATCAGGGCTTATGCATTAGAATAGCCTTGTGAGTGGCTTTTATCGGGGTGTCTATGGATAAGGAGACTGTTACACGGTGTGAATAATTAACATCCACGGACAAATCCATCCCACAAATAAGGGTGCAGATGGTCTTTGAATAACAGCCTAAAAAAGCAACAGCTAAGTGACCAAAAGTTTAGTTGCAATTAAGCATTTGCTTTGTTGCATCTCGGCAATTGCTTAGTTGCAACTCGCCGATCGCTTAGTTGCAACTCAGTTTTCGCTTTTATATGGTTTTGAATATCAGCTTGTTATAAATTGGATTTTTGGGTCACTCCTTTCTCCTATTTTATAGGGTCATTAACTTATGCATTTACTCCTAATGCGTAACCCCTGCAGTACAAAAATCCAATGGCTGTCTGGTTGGAAAATAATATGTAAATTGCACTAGTAATTTGAAACTACGTAATCGTGAAGTGATATGAAAGATTTGACCATCTCAAACATAGAACGGCAGAATGTACTTAACAATCGTTTTGCGGTCAGTAAGGTACAAGAGCATCTTGATATAGAAGGAATGCTCTTTGAGGGCGAATACCGCTTTACAAAAAAAATGGTTGCCGACTTTTATCAAGTTGACACATCTACAATAGATCGTTATCTGCAATCAAATTCTGATGAATTGAAGCATAACGGATATATTTTATGTAAGGGTAAACAACTGAAAGAGTTTAAGTTAGAATTTGCTCACCTTATTAATGAGGCGAGCAAAACAACACAACTTGGACTGTTTAATTTCCGCTCTTTCTTGAATATGGGTATGCTACTTACAGAGAGTGAAAAAGCCAAGAAAGTCCGTAGCCTCATCTTGGATTTTGTGATTACCACTATCAATGAAAAGACAGGTGGAGGAACAAAATATATCAACCGCAGGGATGTGCATTACCTTCCTGCCGCAATTACAGAGGAAAACTATCGTAAAAATCTCACTTCTGCCATCAAACAATACGTGGAGGGACATCCCACATACAAATATTCTCAAATTACAGATTTCATTTACAAGGCTGTATTCAAGGAGAATGCTAAGGAATACCGGGAAGTGTTGAAGTTGGATTCCAAAGACAATGTTCGACACACGCTGTATTCAGAGGTTTTATTGGTTATTTCTTCTTTTGAAAACGGTGTGGGT
>NZ_HF988883.1:0-4769 GCF_000435035.1 Porphyromonas sp. CAG:1061
TACTCAGATGAATACTACTCGACAAGTCTTTTTCTAATGCGTAACCCCTGCTCGTTTCGGTTGAGGACCTACCCGATTGCTGAAATATGGGTATATTTGTGGATATTTTAATCAGCAACACACATATATTATATTGAGCAATATGGAGAGTAAAGAGCAAATCCGAGAGCACCTCTCGGTATATAATAGTAGGACGAGAGCAATAGAGCCCCTTCGACCCAAGCAGTCACCCCACGTGGGAATGTACGTTTGTGGTCCTACCGTTTACGGCGATGCCCACTTGGGGCATGCTCGCCCTGCCATCACCTTTGACCTCCTCTTCCGTTACCTTACCCACTTGGGCTACAAGGTGCGGTACGTGCGCAACATCACCGATGTAGGTCACCTAGAGCATGACGCCGATGAGGGAGAGGATAAGATTCAGAAGAAAGCACGACTAGAGCAGATAGAGCCAATGGAGGTGGTGCAGTACTACCTCACCCGCTACCATAAGGATATGGATCTCCTGAATGTGCTTCCACCCTCTATTGAGCCAATGGCAAGTGGGCATATTATTGAGCAGATTGCTTTAGTGCAGGAGATTCTAGACGCTGGCTATGCCTATGTTTCCAATGGTTCGGTCTACTTTGATGTACCTAAGTACAATAAAGATCACCAATATGGCGTACTCTCGGGCCGTAATATTGAGGATATTTTAGAGAATACCCGCAGCCTAGATGGGCAAGAGGAGAAGCGGAGCTCTGTGGACTTTGCCCTTTGGAAAAAAGCGAGTCCAGAGCATATTATGCGTTGGCCTAGCCCTTGGAGCGATGGCTTCCCCGGCTGGCATGCGGAGTGTACGGCGATGGGACGTAAGTACCTCGGCGATGGATTTGATATCCATGGCGGGGGTATGGACTTGATCTTTCCTCACCACGAGTGTGAGATTGCCCAAGCAGTAGCAGCGGAGGGGCACGAGATTGTGCCGGTATGGATGCACAATAATATGATCACTATCAATGGGCAGAAGATGGGCAAGAGCCTAGGCAACTTCATCACATTGGAGCAATTTTTCTCTGGTGAGCATGAGTCGCTAGAGAAGGCGTACGACCCTATGGTGATCCGCTTCTTTATCCTTCAAGCCCATTACCGTTCAACAGTAGACTTTAGCAATGAGGCACTACAAGCATCGGAGAAGGGGTTGGAGCGCCTGATGAGTGCCTACGCCACTTTGGGCAAGCTAAAGCCAGCTAAGCAGGAGACCGAAGCGTTACCCAACTATAGAGAGCAGTGCTACGCGTCGCTTAATGATGACCTCAATAGCCCTAAGGTGATTGCGGAGCTCTTTGATGCCACCCGCAAAATCAATCAGGCGGAGAGTGGTGAGATTGGGCTGACGGCAGAGCAAATTGAGGAGCTCCACCAGCTCTTTGACACCTTCTTCTTCGAGATACTGGGCATGCGGCCAGCTGGTGCAGGGGAGTCCTCGGCGCACCTTGAGGCATTTGGCAAGGCAATGGATCTACTACTGGAGATCCGTCAGGGTGCCAAAGCAGCTAAGGACTGGGCGACCTCGGATAAGATCCGTGATGAGCTGAAGAAGATAGGCTTCGAGATCATGGATGGCAAGGAGGGAAGCACGTGGAGACTCTGACACTCATCACAGGTGGCAGCCGTTCGGGCAAGAGTAGTGAGGCGGAGCGAAGGGCTTTGGCACTTTCGCCTCGCCCCATTTACCTCGCTACTGCTACGGTGCAAGATGAGGAGATGGCCGATAGGGTGCGACGGCATCAGGAGCGAAGGGCCGACAAGTGGGAGACCATTGAGGAGCCACTTTGGCTAGGTCGGCTCGACCTCTCGGGCAAGGTGGTACTGGTAGACTGCCTTACCCTTTGGACCACCAACGTCTTTTTTTACGTGGGAGAAGATGTGGACAAAGCTCTTGCCTTTATAAAGGAGCAACTTAAGGAGCTTCTTAGCCACCCAGCCACTTATATATTTGTGACGAATGAAATAGGAATGGGTGGCGTCTCGAGCAATGCAATGATGCGGAAGTTTTCCGACCTGCAGGGGTGGGTCAATCAGTATGTAGCCTCTCTCTCGGATGAGGTGGTGCTGATGGTTTCGGGTATTCCTTTGAAAATAAAATAAGAGTAGTCAATCATTATGAGACACTTTGAAATTACCCCGCTAGATGAAGCCTTTGGGCAGAAGATGCTGGAGTATATAGATGATATTGCGAAACCAAAGGGCTCGCTAGGGAAGCTGGAGCAGATCGCACGTCAGGTAGCGATGATTCAGGGCACGATACACCCTACTCTAGAGCGGCCACACCATATCCTCTTCTCTGCCGACCACGGCATTGAGCAGGAGGGGGTGAGCAAGTCGCCAAGGGCGGTGACGTGGCAGCAGACGATCAACTTTAAGCGCTCTGGCACGGCGATTGATTACCTCACCCGCCAGCATGATATTGAGCTGGTAATTGTGGATGCAGGGGTTGATTACGACCTCCCTAAGGAGCTAGGGATTATCGATTGTAAGGTGCGGAAGGGGACCTCTAACTTCCTTCATGAGCCAGCAATGACCCGTGAGGAGGCTAATCAGTGTATTGAGGCGGGAGCAAGGCAGGTGGAAATCGCCCACGACAAGGGGTGCAACATCATCTCTTTCGGAGAGATGGGCATCGGTAATACGAGCCCCTCAGCTGTGTGGATGCACCTACTGACAGGGATTTCTCTGCACGACTGTGTCGGATCGGGTAGCGGGTTACACGGCGAGGAGATTTCCCACAAGGAGCGGGTACTTGCCGAGGCAATTGCTAATGCGCCCAAAGATTTGAGTGCAGAGGAAGTGATGAGATACTTCGGTGGATTTGAGATGGTGATGACGGTGGGGGCGATGCTACGTGCCGCAGAGCTAAAGATGACGATTGTGGTGGATGGCTTTATCATGACTGCCTGTATACTGATGGCGAGCAAGGTCTCCCCCAATGTGCTTCAGTACGCTATATTTGGGCACAAGGGAGATGAGAGGGGGCATAGCCTCCTACTCAATTACCTCCATGCCGCCCCGATCCTTAACCTAGGCATGAAGCTAGGAGAGGGTACTGGAGCAGTTTGTGCCTACCCGATCATCAAGTCGGCGGTGCTGATGCTCTCGGAGATGGCTCTATTTGGCAATACCAATCCTATTGAGAAGTATTTTTAATGAATAAAGTCCGGTACTATACTTACGATATCTTAGCAGCCTTCTCGGCACTGACAAGGCTTCCCATTTGGCGGATAGTCACAATCCCAAAAGAACATTACCAGAGGGTCGTCTACTACTGGAGTGTCGTGGGGTGGCTCACAGGCCCTCTGACCGCGTTGGTAATATTGGGACTAGGTCAGTTTCTCCCAGTCACTCTAGCAGTGACTATAGGGTTTATTTTCCGTATCCTACTCACTGGTGGAATGCACGAAGATGGCCTGATGGACTTCTTTGATGGCTTTGGTGGAGGGCGGACGCGGGAACGAATCCTGGAGATTATGAAGGATAGCCACTCGGGTGCCTATGCAATTATAGGCTTTGTGAGCTATGCAGCCCTTTGGATAGGGCTCCTCGGGTGGATGCCACTGGAGGCAGCCTTTTATACCGTAATGGTAGGAGACCCCATCAGCAAGTTTGTCGCTTCCAACCTGCCACGGCTACTCAAGTATGCTCGGAATGAGGAGAGTGCCAAGATGAAGGTGGTCTATGAGGATCGCCCGCACCGAGGACTCTTTATCCTGGCAGCACACTTTGGACTTCTGCCTATCTCTCAATGGTCGCCTGCTGGATGGTGGATGCTGCTATTCTCGGCCCTCACATTTGGTTTGCTTTACCTCTTGATGAAACGACGGGTCAATGGCTACACGGGCGACTGCCTGGGAGCAACCTTTCTTCTCTGTGAGGTGATGAGCTACTTAGCCGTTTGGATATTTATATTATGAAAGAGTTATTGGTTGTACGACATACTTCGGTGGATGTACCCCAAGGCATTTGCTATGGGGGAACAGATGTGCCACTACAGCCTACTTTTGCAGAAGAGGCTGAGCTAGTAAGGCAAAGGCTGGAGGGCTATACCCCAGATAGAGTGCTTTCGAGCCCCCTTTCGAGGGCTACTCGGCTTGCCAATGCAATAGGGTACCCTGAAGTGGATACTGATGAGCGACTGCGCGAGCAGCACTTTGGCGCTTGGGAGATGAAAGCCTACGACGAGATAGAGGATCCTCAGCTACTTCGCTGGTATGAAGACTATGTCTATGAGCGGCCTACAGATGGTGAAAGCTTTGCAGAGGTGGTGACTCGGGTGGGCACGCTCCTAGAGGAGCTGAAGGCGAGTAATCACGAAAAAATACTAATATTTGCACACGGTGGTATTCAGATGGCAGTGGGGGCTTACCTAGGTCTGTATGAGCTAATTGACGCACCACAGCACTTCCAAGGCTACGGAAGCGTGATGAAATACCAGCTATAACCTTCTTAAAAGCTACTAAAAGAGGTAAGAGGGGAAAATAGAAAGGGATTACTTAGAAAAAAAAGAGTAACTTTGCGTGAATGTATATCTAGCTTGAAGCATTGAGACCTCAGGAGCTAGGACTAATAGGATATTTGAATGGCGTGATGAGAAGATATAAATGGTATGTGGTTGGCGCCACATTGATATTGACGGCACTGTTATTTTCGGCCTGCCGAAAGGATAATGGACCCCACACAACTCCAATCTATACGGAGTACACCTATCCAGCCTCTATAAAAGCCTCTTTCCC
>NZ_HF988883.1:4799-6278 GCF_000435035.1 Porphyromonas sp. CAG:1061
CTTTCCCTAAACCTAAACAGAAAGAGGAGAAGGATAAGGACAAAAAGGAGGAGGTGAAGGGGCTACCGAACCTAGACTTCAACATCGACAATAGGGCGATGAGGGTGTGGAATAAGATACCCCTCCCCTACCAGAGCAAGTTTGACTCCCTCGACCTCACAATAGCGGTGACCTCAGAAGCGGTGGTAAAAATCATCAATGAAACCACTCAGAAGGTCACAGTATACGCATCAAATAGGCGTGCCCAGCGAATAGATGCCACAGGAGGTAAGCTCAAACTTACCGTGGAGATCGAAAAGAAGCCAACACTCACCTACGACCTAAGGATACTCACTTATGGTTATGACCCCGACAAGTTCACTTGGACTAAGGAGTCGGCTTCACTGCCTATCGCAGCAGAAGACGCCAAGGTGCTGAAGTACCAAGGACATAATTACTGGGTAGCTAGGCTCAAAGGTGGCTCTAGCAAACTGTATGAGTATGAGCTTACGAATAGTAAATTTACCGAAGTGGAAGGAGCTGATATCCCAGTGGCCCTACTTCCCTCTAGCATAGCAATTGAAGGGGAAAAGCAGGTATGGGCTATCTCTAAGGATCAGAAGCTATATAGCAGCAAAGACCTTAAGACTTGGCAGGCGCACGCCCTCGGGAGTGTAAAGGTCTCTCAGATGATAGGCGAAGCGACTACCATCGATGGGAAGAGCAACCTGCTCGTCATAGGGCACAAGGAGGGCTCAAATCTCTATCAAACCTACACTATCACCTCAAGTGGAGCAGAGCCACAAGGGGATCTGCCTAAAGGTTTCCCTGTGAAGGAGGCATACGTCTATTCATACTCACAAGATGGAATCACGGCGATTACACTCTACAGTGGATGGAGTGCTGATAACAAGCCATCGACTAAGAGTTACTTCCTCTCTGGTAGCTTACAATGGGGTGAGACACCATATCAAAAGGAGAAGAAGGTGCTCCCAAATAGTGGTGGTCTCTTCTTGCCAACCGGTAAGGAGGCGGAGCTATTTGTCATCGGAGGGCTCTATGGGGAAGCCAACCAACCCTCTGGTGAGATCAAAAGAAGTAGTGATAAAGGCATCACGTGGATAGCTCTCCCCAATCAAACAACCGTAGGTGGCGACCTCCTTCCACGTCACTCAGCATCGGGTATCGCGCAGGGAAGTGATAGATCGCTTAATATCTACCTACTTGGAGGGATTATTAATGGAGCACCGAGCAGAGAGATTTGGCACGGTCACCTAGATACTACTGGCGGAATCATCAATAGCTTTAATTAACAAAGTATGATGGAGAGTGCCCTAGCTAAGATAGATAAGGATCGCATCCCACGCCACATTGCAATCATTATGGATGGCAATGGGAGATGGGCTAAGCAACAAGGTAATAAGAGAACCTATGGACACGAGCGTGGGGTAGAAACAGTCAGAACAATCCTAAAGGCTGCCAACGAGCTTGGGGTGAAGA
>NZ_HF988883.1:6291-10903 GCF_000435035.1 Porphyromonas sp. CAG:1061
CGAGCTTGGGGTGAAGACGCTCACGCTATACACCTTTTCGGAGGAGAATTGGAAAAGGCCGCAAGAGGAGGTGGAAACTTTGATGAGGCTACTTGTGACAGCAGTGGGCAACGAACTAGAAGAACTGAAGAGTAATAATATACGTCTAGAGGTACTCGGAAATATGGCGGAGCTCCCTAAAGAGCCTCGTGAAGCATTACAAATGGCGATAGAGGAGACCGCCTCTAATACTGGTTGCCAGGTAGTATTGGCAATTAACTACTCTGGCAGGTCGGAGCTCATACATGCCGCCAAGCAATTAGTCAAAAAGGGATGCACGGAGATTGATGAAAAGCTCTTTTCAGAGAATCTGTACCTACCAACGCTGTCGGATCCAGACCTGCTGATTCGCACTGGTGGGGAGTATCGGATTAGCAACTTCCTACTTTGGCAATTGGCCTATACCGAGCTCTATTTTACCCCCACCTTTTGGCCTGACTTTGGGAAGGAAGAACTATTCAAAGCGATACTTGACTTCCAGCAGAGAGAAAGACGGTTCGGGAAAACAGGCGAGCAGGTAAGTGATAGAAAGATAGAGAGATAAGTATATAATGAGGAAGATGATAATGTGGGGCAAAATAATAGATAAAGCCATGACCATAAAACAACTATACCGACTTGTAGCAGCTGTAACGCTAGGTTGCGTGATGCTACCAAGTCTGCAAGCCCAAGACCACACCGATACACCAGTAGTCTCCTATGCTCGACCTACCAATAAGGTGATAGCAGGAATTGACCTCGTAGGTAATAAAAGCTACGACCGACAAGTGGTGATCAACATCTCTGGGCTCAAGGTGGGGCAAAGGGTTGCCATTCCTGGAGAAGAGATCACCCAAGCGGTGCAAAATTATGTACGCAATGGACTATTTAGCGAAGTAGGTATCTCTGCCTCTAAGATTGAAGGCGACTCGGTATGGCTAACCATCAATATCGCTGAACACCCACGACTCTCTAAGCTACAGATCAATGGCGTAAAGAAGGGCGAAGCAGACGACCTAAAGAAAGGTAAGTTACTCGCTCTACAAGAAGGGGTACAAGCCACTCCTAATATCATCAATCGGGCTGAGATAGAGATTAAGCGCTTCTTTGATGCTAAGGGATTTAGCACGGCAACGGTAGAAAGCCGAACCATCCCCGACCCAGACAAGGAGGGTTTTGTGCAATTGATCTTTGATGTAGAGAAAAACACCAAGACTAAGGTACAGCAGATCCACTTCTACGGCAATGAAATGCTATCGGACAATCAGCTGAGAAAGGCGATGAAGAAGACCAATGAGCGCTTCAACCTTTTCAAGAACTTCATCCCGAGTATCTTGGAGATCTTTAGCCAAAAGAAGTTTGTGCAAGAGGACTACAAAGCGGACCTCAATAATATCATTGACCTCTACCACGCATACGGATATCGTGATGCTGAAATCATCAAAGATAGCATCTACCGTGCCGATGACAAGCGGATCAATATTGATATACATATCAATGAGGGTAAGAGGTACTACATAAAGGACATTAACTTTGTAGGAAATACCAAGTACACAACTGAGGACTTGGCAAGACTTCTAGATATGGAGAAGGGCGACATCTACGATCAGAAGAAGCTCAAAGAGCGTATGACCACTGACGAGGACGCCATCTACAATATCTACTCTAATAACGGCTACCTCTTTGCCAATATGACCCCTATTGAGACGGAGGTGAAGGGCGACTCAGTGAGCCTAGATATCCGCATCCACGAGGGCAAGCCAGCCACTATCAATAAGGTGATCATAAGTGGAAACGACCACGTATATGAGGAGGTAGTAAGGCGTGAGCTTTACACTAAGCCAGGGATGCTTTTCAATCGCGACTATATCATTCGTACCATGGAGCAGATCAATAACATGGGTCACTTCGACCAAGAAAAGATTGCTCCAGAGATTATCCCTAATGAGGATAGCGGTACCGTAGATATAGCGTGGAACCTTGTACCTAAGAGCAATGACCAAGTGGAGCTCTCTATCGGCTGGAGCCAATCGGGATTGATATTGATGGCGGGATTGAAGTTCAGCAACTTCTCAATGCGTAACCTCTTCAACCCCTCCTCCTACAAAGGCTTTCTCCCAAGAGGCGACGGACAAACCCTTGCTCTAAGAGCTCAGACCAATGCTAGATACTATCAGAGCTATAGCATACAGTTTATGGACCCATGGTTTGGTCGTAAGCGTCCGAATATGCTAAGCATCTCCGCCTCCTACAGTAGGCAGACAGATATCAACCGTCGCTATTTCAACAACCAAATGTCTACCCTTCAGCAATATAACCCATACGGCTATGGAGGTTATGGATATGGCTATGGCGGTTACCCCGGCTACGGCTATGGTGGTTACGGTGGGTATGGTGGCTATGGCTACGGAGGATATGGTGGCTACGGCGGTTATCCAGGTTATGGCTATGGGTACGGCATGATGCAGGAGCAGTATCAAGCACTGTACGAGAGTGCTTATGACCCTGATAAGACACTGGATATGCTAGGCCTGAGCGTTGCTTATGGTAAGCGACTTACCTGGCCCGATGACCGCTTCCAGTTCCAAGCTGGTATCAACTACACTATGTACCGTATGAAGAATTGGAGCTCTATCTACTACAACTTTGGGATGAGTAATGGTACAGCTAATGATATCAACCTTAGCCTTACCCTATCTCGTAGCTCTATCGACAACCCAATCTACACCAGGATGGGCTCCGACTTTACCCTCAACCTCACCTCTACACTTCCCTACTCTCTCTTTGATGGGAAAGACTACTCCGATCCTAAGCTTTCCGACGCAGATCGCAATAGGTTTATTGAGTACTACAAAATCAAAGGAAAGGGTCAGGTGTACATACCACTTCTGGATCCTTCGGTCAACAAACGCACACCAGTGCTGATGTTTAGTGCCGAGTCGGGTATCATCGGTAGCTACAACGCCAATAAGCGCTCACCATTTGGTACCTACTATATGGGAGGTGACGGTATGAGCGGATATTATACTGGCTATCTCAATGAAATGGTAGGTCTTCGTGGTTACAAGAATGGTAGTATCGCTGGAGGTAGCGGCAGGGGAGCCTATGCTTATAGCAAGTTCTTTATGGAGCTACGCTACCCAGTAGTTTCAGAAAATAGCACCATGATTTGGATCCACACCTTCGCCGAAGCTGGTAATGCGTGGGAGAGAATTCAGGATATGAATCCATTCCAACTTAAACGCTCGGCCGGAATTGGCGTCAGATTTATGCTACCAATGGTAGGATTGATGGGAATCGACTGGGGTTATGGATTTGATAGGCCCGATGGCAGTGGCACAAAGGGAGGGAGCAATATCCACTTTATCCTAGGTCAGCAGTTCTAATCAACTACCAGTAAGTAGTCAATATATTATTCACCATTAGACGAAAGGATTGAATATGAAAAAGAACCTCATAAGACTGATTACCGCCCTAGCAGTGATGGCACTAGCCTTCACAGGAGCAAAAGCACAAGATGCTTCGGCACGCAACTACGCTCTTATAGATATGCAGTATCTCACGGAGCAGATACCACAATACAAGTCGGGCACCGAGGAGATAGAGAAAAAGGCAAAGGAGTGGAACAAAGAGATCAACCAACTCAATGAGCAAGCTAAGCAACTCTATGTCAAATACCAGAAAGACTACGACAAGATGACAGCCGACGACCGTGTAAAGCGTGAGAATGCCATCGTGCAAGTAGAGGAAAAAGCTGCAGAGCTACAGAATAAATACTTCGGCAGAAACGGTGAAGCAATGAAGCTACAAGAGAAGCTCATCAAGCCTATCCAAGACAACATCTACCAAGCGGTTAAACTCATCTCAGAGCGTCGTGGTTACCAGATTGTCTTTGATCGCGCTAGCTCAGTAGGTAGCATCATCTACGCCGATCCTAAAGCCGATATTAGTAATGATGTACTCACCGTACTCGGATACTCAGAATAAATAGGTACATTTGCCAAGAACATAATAAGAGAATATACTAACCCTTATAGAATAAGAATTAGAGATGAAGAAAATTTTAATGACTCTAGTAGCCCTAGTGGCTCTACCACTTGCTATGCTAGCTCAAGAGCAGAAGATAGCAATTGTCGACGTGACCTCGATCATTACACAAATGCCAGAGACAAAGGCAATGCAGACTGAGCTAGACAATCTACTCAAGAAGTACGAGGATACTCACGTAGCAATGCAAGAGGAGTTCCAAAAGAAGTACGAATCTTATGCTGCAGAGCGTGAAGGTTTGCTAGAGACAATCCGCACCCGTCGTGAGCAAGAGCTTCAAGACCTTGCTAAGCGTATTGAGGATCTTCAGCAAGTAGCACAGCAAGACTACCAAAAGAAGCAAGTTGAGCTACTCACTCCTATCCAGAAAAAGGTGCAAGAGGCCATCGCAGCAGTAGGTAATGAAAATAACTACACCTACATCGTCGATGCATCCACAGTGATATTTATGAATAATAGCACAGCCATTGATGCTACTGCCAAGGTAAGAGCAAAGCTAGGGCTATAAACCATTGAAGCATACATAGATAGAGGCTACTCACTACAG
>NZ_HF988883.1:10928-11642 GCF_000435035.1 Porphyromonas sp. CAG:1061
TACTCACTACAGTGGGTAGCCTCTATTTCTTTTCCCTTATCACTTGACACCATAAAAATAACTGCTCTAAAATAGTGCTATATCAAAAAAAATGACTAAGTTAGCAAAGTAATCAAGAAACAGTGACTACGAATACTAATAGAATCATAGATAAACCAAAAAAGCCAAAGACATTATGACTAAAACACTTTCATTTAACGAGCTGAGAGCCTTCAAAAACAGTCTTCCTCACGGAACAATCGCTAGAATCGCCGACGAATTAGGCATCGAGGAAGAGACCGTCCGCAACTACTTCGGTGGTAGTAACTTCTCCGAAGGGGAGCCTACCGGTGCACACCTTGAGCCAGGTCCTGATGGAGGGATTGTTGTACTTGACGACCTCACTATTTGGGATAAAGCCAATGAGATCTTGGCTGAGCTGAAGGAATAAGAGCAATCAATAGCCAAAAACTTAAAGGGCGACCTAGGTATCCACCTGAGTCGCCCTTTTTATGTTGAAATAGTTATTAGAGACTGTTGAACGAAGACGCACTACAGCATTAAGAATATTGCAAGAAATGCCATAGCCCTGTCGTACCAGAAGGTACGCATTAGGAGAATGTTGAACGAAGTGCCATTCTCGCACATTTGAATCAAATGTGCTGAGACTTTAAACGAAGGATGAGATGCAAGACGCTGAGGGTGAGGGCAAGGTGCACGCAGGGCACCAAGGCC
>NZ_HF988884.1:0-13046 GCF_000435035.1 Porphyromonas sp. CAG:1061
CCCTCTTAAATAGGCACAGGTCGGAGGGGCGTATGCCCCGAACGACCTGTGTGGAAAAGCATATTCACCACCTCCTTGACACCGGCTGAGGGGTCAGACCTGGATAAGGTTGTCCGACCTGTCTTGTCCTAGAAAAAGTTGACTCATAGATAGATTTTTATGAGTAAGTTTGTAAAAAGGAGTCAACTCCAGAAGATTTATTTTGACCGAGTTATTCACCTCTATTTTGAGGAAAACTTAGGTTACACCCAGATTTCACACCTTGTTCCTATTGGTAGGACTACGATCCTGGAGTGGGTTCATAGGTACCTAGATTCTGGGTTAGACGAAGTTATAGAGATGAAGGCGAAGAAAAAGAAGAGACAAGAAGAGCACCGCGGATATCGCAGGTATTATTATTCGGATGTGGCGTCAGGCGGGGCGTCTGAGAAAAGATCAGTTGATTTAGAAAGAAGGGTTCAAGAGCTTGAAGAACAGCTCTTTAGGCAGACTGTTTTGGCAGAAGCATTGAATGAATTAATCAATGTAGCAGAAGAGAATTTCCGCATCCAAATAAGAAAAAAAGCTGGCACCAAACGGTAGATCGCTTGCACGCACAGGACCTGAAGAAATATACAATACAGCTCCTTTGCGACCTGTTTGGTGTAAGTAAGCAAGCCTATTACAAGCGAAAAAAGTCAAAACTTCATGCCAATATGGCACTTGAAGAGATGGCTGTTGAGTACGTTCTTGAGACCCGAGAAAAGGCACCTGGTATGGGCGGTAAGAAGCTGTGGCATATGTATAAGCGAGAGTTTAAGGAGGGGACTCCACTAGGGAGAGACCGTTTTCTTGGCACTCTAGACAAGCACGGCTTGAAGCTAAGGCAACGTAAAAGAAAGCCGGGAACCACCAACTCACTCTTCTCACGCTTCTCATCAAGCCAAACATCAAAGGTGATAGGGCCATTCTCAACATTAACCACTTCAAAAATGTCTTTCAGACCTTTGGGTAAAAACTCCCAAAGCATATCACTACCTTTCATTGCAGCAAAGAACAAATAACACTTACGCAAACAAAGATAACACCATTATGCAATTATAAACAACTACCAACCTGAAATATCTGCTGTGCCCAAAAAAGGCACCGTCCAAATTTCGGAAATTCTGCTTTATTTACACGAAGCTTTTTTGGACGGTGTATGATTCAATTAATTTGTTATATCTAGTAACTTTGCTTCGTTATCCTCCTTCTCCGCCATTAGTTGGTATTCTTTTATTAAACCTTCAAAGATATTTACTAAACGTGGAGAATAGTAACGGGCCTTGTCTCGGTATTTTGTAAATGTTTTTATATGATGTCGCTCGATGGTTCCTCCTTCAAACGGACTTCGTGTTGTCATCCCTCTTCGATTATATAATGCACAACGAATCTCAGAATCAATACGATTGTCATTGAAATGTTCGACAAAACGACAGAATATTTCTGGTGGGTAATCTTTTGTCTCTCTAAAATTACCAAGTATTCGTCCAATTATTATTGGCAAAATGCTTGTTCGATTATATTGTTTTGCTAGTCTCTTCAATTCCTCAAAATATTCAGATAAAGCGTTTTCATTTACTTCTCCAGTAGGGGAAGAACAAGGAACTTCGTGATAATTATGTATGAAACGATATGCCAATTGTGCCATTGCCAATTTTGACTCTATTTGTGTATTATCTTTAGGATATTCTTCTTCAACCCCATCATCTGCCTTAAAAACCATAGCGTATATTTCCATTAATAAGGAAGGATCTTTGTTGATTTCTTGCATAAGATGTATCTCATGTGTATTCATATAGTGGCACAAATTGTCATACATTATAAATTCCATTTGAAGCAGTATAGACTTTTGGGTATTGTCTTTAGGCAAAGAAATAGTCTTTAGTACTTCTGAAATTTCATATATGTGGTTTCTTAAGACATCCCATGCTCCATTTGCTATCATTTCGTGTAATATGCGAATCTTAATATCTGTAGCTATAATAATTTCATCATTTTTTATTTGAATAATGTGAAGAATGTCTGTATATCTTTTAACGGAGCATAGTTTCCATATAATATTTCCATATTCTTCTTCAGGACTATTTAATATGTTCACATCTTCCCAGTATTCTTTTTCTACATCTTTACTTAAAGTACTAGCAAAGTCAGCCAGTGTCTGTTGATACCCAGGAGCAGATAATATAATGGAGATGTGTTTTTGAGAAATAGAGCTTAATTCTTCTATTATGGACATATATGCAGATTTCCCCTGGCCAGAATAAACAGAAAAGAAATATCTGTTAACAAATATTTTGCTCAAATATCCATTGCAGTATTTTCTGTAAATCTCATCATGTATATCTGTCCCATATAAATCATAAATTGCATTTGCCACTCCTTCTTTGTGCTTAACAATTTCTGCAAATGACCAGACAGCATCTAATCCTTTTTTATCTATTATTTGTTTGATAATTTTAGCTCTGGTTTCTCTTGTTTCCTTATTTTTTTTCAGAAAATCATTATCAAAATCCTTATAGTCAGGAGTCTTAATAAGAAAGTCCTCAAAGAGATACTTGTTCTTTATTAAGATGTCGTCAGATTCTATCTCGCATAGTAGTTTCTCAAATGGAACTAATTCCTCTTTTGACAACGCCCAATTAGATTCTTGGCATTGTAGATGCCAATTAATCTTTTCGCGAAAACAATCTGTAATTTCTTCGTTCCCTTTTATTTTGTCTTTGCACTTGCTTATTGCATCCAAAAACATTGTGCGACAACCTCTAAGATAATTATCAAATGATAGATTTACCATTTCCTTAATGTTCTCCACAGAAAATTCAGATGTCGCAAGTAGTAGTTGAACAATAGCTATTACATGCGTGGTGGGTATACTTGGTATGTAATTAGGCGCCTCTTTTCTTTCACGCATACGCCACCTAAAATGTGCATTTGGCATAAAAACTTGTTCTGAAAGTCCTTTTAGCAGCAATACACATAGTGATGATATGGTTTTAGGATGCTTAGTTGCACAACTTTTTAGAATCTCCAAACGAGTTTCAAACGGAGCATACGTTTGTGGTAATCCGAATCGGTAAATACTCAACAAAGTATTTATAGGCTTATTTGCATAATTGCTGTCATTGCGATAAGAGCAAAGGTACATTAAAATGTCTGTTGTGTCAAATAAGTATTGTTCGTCCCATGCCAAAGCCTCTAATGCAAATAGTAGTTCTGAGTAATATATTTCGGTTCCGATGATACTAAAATCCTTATGCTTAACATCCATTATCTGATTTAGCAAAAGGCTTCCTTTTTTGATGTCGTTTTGGATAAATTTTATAAAAGACGAAGGAGAGGCTTCGACCAGCCATTGGAGATTATGGCGGTGCGTCAGATAGCGTTTCAAATTAAAGTCTTTGATTTTTCTCTCAATAAAGCTGTTGACCCAATCTTTATTATTTTGGTTACGACTTGTCACTATGGATAGTAACGTAAGACTTTGAAATACGCCTTCTTTTAATCGCCCAGAAAAAGCTTGCTTGTTTTGCCACCAGTGCAAACCCTTCTCGTTCATTTTTTCTTCGGCATCAGGATCGTCGTCTTGTAACACCCATTCTACTACTTCTGCAAATCTTTCTAAGTGGGATGAGGTAATATAGACAACTAATTGTTTTAATAAATCATAAGGTGATTTTGTTTTCCATATTTTACCTATTCGAATTAGTGGAGTTTCATCAACAAATAGTAACGGAGTGATTTCTTCAATATAAGTATCATACTCCTTTGCCGTCATTAGTTTTACTAAATCTTTATCATCTTGCCAATCTTCATTCCATTCGCCCAGTAATAATGCAGGAATGATAAGACGGATATTTTCTGTTGTCTGCCAAACAGGTGTCTTATCCGTAAAATCCAAAAGGTTTCTCAATATGGATATGTCACGCATAGAGTCAACTGCAAGACTTCTAGCCTTATCATCATTAATACCAATCTCAACAAGAGAGCTTATAAAATCTTCTCTATCTAATATGGGTAAATGTATCGTGCATGCATCATTACTTTTATCTGATGGGCATATACATAAAAAAACGGTATGGCCACGAGAAACAACATAATGAGCATTTTCTTGAATGTCTGTAATAAATATCATTCCATTACAATTCTCCACGATGTCTTTATATGCTTCATTATTAGTTGCTATTACAGTGCGTTCTGTGAGTGCGCTACTTTCACTAATAATGGATGCAACCACAAAAGCTTTAGCTTCTTTTATTGATGCTGCTTCTACATATAAACAGCAGGGAGCATTACAGCTCTCTATCACTTTTTGTTTTTCCGCTTCACGACCAGCAAGCAGAATGCTGGTATTCAATTTAATGTTATTGGGTCCCGAAGCCCACTGTTCCCAATACACAGAGCTTTTAGTAATGCCCCTATTCTTCAGTTGTTCAATTTGTGCTTTTATATTATTGGTGTCTTCTAGTATCTCCTTAGCTGTAATACATTCTTCTTCCAATTTTAATGCCATTATCTGATGTTCATATTCTAAAAAGAACTGGTTGCACTCTGTATCATTCAGAATCTCTTCCGCCCATAGTCTAAGCAAATCATTTTCTCTTGGATGACGGCCAATGGGTTTATGAGCGATGAAATCCTTTAATTGGGGTAAATATTTATCCATTTGTTCTCCTACAGCATTTTGAGTGTCTGGATTGTTAGTCCATTTATAAACAGCACTTTTGAAACATAAATCCAACTTTTCTTTCATGGATTTATGATTACTAAACCACTCAGTTGGAATAATACCTGCGATATAGGATATTACAAAACTTAATATAATTTCAGTGGGTTCCATATTGTAGATCTTTTATCACGTTATAAAATCAAAATTAAAATCTATTATAATGTCCAAGTTAGTGTCCTCATCACATCGCTTTACATTGTTCTTTATTTGCAACTTAAATAATGGATCTGTATTCATTTGCTCTTTGTCACAGATTTCTGTTGTGGAGAAAACAGGATGTTAGAAACAGCCCCTGTTTTTCTATATAGAATTGGTAATAGAAATGGAAATATTTTTGACTACAAAGTTGGTATACTTGAATATAATCCAAACGAATGTACCATCAGTACCATACTCAGTTCTATTAATCCTATGGGTTTACAGCAGTATCAGCCATACGGCTGATACATGCCTCTTACTTTCAAAAAAATGGAATTAATGCTTCTATTGGTTATAGTATCTATAATATCTCTTCTTGTTGCTGATGTCAATTGTTTCATAATCTCATAATTTTTTCCATTGTTGTGTCTGTAAACGTCCTCCAAATCTTCAAGTCTATAGACTGATAGTCATCAAAAAGTTGGGTTACATATTCAATTTCGAAAACCAAGCGGAAGTCGTTCTTATTTTCACCTAGTTGACCTTCCTTGCGTGTGCCTACTCTGGCTATCTTTATCAAATACAAGTCACGAATGCCTTTGCCCTTTAAATATGGCATGAAGTAATACAACTTGTTGAGAGCGACTTTAGATGGAAATTTTTTACCTGTATAATAAATCTTGGCAGACTTATCAAGGTATTGTTCGAAGTTGTCTTTCTTAACAAGACTAACAAGCACATTCCTAGACTTGTCGATAAGATGCTTGTGAGGTGAAATAGCGTATTCAGCCATATCTTCACGAACAACATTATTCTCAATGATGTTATTATACTGATACTGTTCGAATAAGTCTAGGAAGTTTAGTTGAGTATATTTTGTCTTTTTCTCAACTTTTATTTCTTTCTTTTCAAGTGGCTCACGGCTTAAACGTCTGCCCATAATCTTATGCCAGATGGAACGGGCTGTATAAACTTCTTCCATACTAAATCCCATACCTTCATGAAGGATTATTCTATCAGTATAATCAAGAATCTCGTCAGCAGTTCTTTTCTGACGTAACATTCTGTCAATTCCAGTAAATAATTTCTCGTTCTCTATGCGATAAGGCATATAGATACCTCCAACCTCACTTGGCATGAGTTCCAAACAACCACCGCCAAAGTTGCGCCCAAGAATCTCTGCAAAGGTAAATGACAGAGAGTTATAGTAACTTGCCACGAATGCTTTCTTGTTTACTCCCTCTTTGATGAATACCCGGTGCATGGTATCAGTAGTGTAAGCCTTGGCCTCATTCAACACGAACTTCGGGTACTGGTTATTGCGGCGAAGGAAAAGCGCATCAGAAAGTTTAATGGACGGAATTATATACCATTCATCACGTATCCCTGTTTTGTAGCCTTTGTTTATTCCTTTCTTCTCTCCGTTTTCAATATAAGCTTTTACACCATCATTTCCACTCTTTTTGACTCCTGAAGGGAAAACGAGAAGATGTGCTTTGGCACCTGCAGTCACATTTGCCAGCCAATCTTTTTCCGTAAAGCATAAGCTGCTAACCTGCACACTTCTGCCGACCATAGGTCTTGCATACTCTTTTAAATCGTATAGAGTTATTACAGACTCCGGTACTGTAAAGTAATCGTTAGCCCCAGTTGTAATTCCAACTTCTACATTTGCGTAAGTAGAAATAGATGGCATATTGCACTTTACTTTCTCCAACAGGTCAAGCTCTTTCTTTTCAAGGAAATAGTATGTCCACTTATCAGTATGGAAATCAATCTTCTTGGTGGGAAATTTTAATTTATGAGGATTTAGTTTAAACAAAGCATTAGCATCTTTCACCTCAATGTGTTCAATCATATGCTCATCTGTACCATTCTTTTCACATAACAGCAGAACAACCTCTTGCTGTATTTCCTCAAAGACAAGATTCTCAAAAGAAATGATGTTTATCTTGTTAAAGTTCTTTGCAAGATATCGACGCAACTGTTGAGCATACTTGACCATAAGAAGCTCAGATGGGACAACAAACCCTATCTTTCCTGTCTCTTTCAGCAACTGACTGCAACCTACTACAAATGTGACCCAAGCATTCGTGAGTTTTGTTCTCTTTAACCCAGAACGCTTGAATATTTCATCTGCTAGTTTTTGCTGCTCAGGATCATAATACTGATAACGAATAAACGGAGGATTTCCAACCACCAAGTCAAAACGCCTATTGGTATCAAGGCAGAAACGATGAAAGTCAGCATTGATTACTTCTGAATCATGCAAAGTTATTGCACGTGCCTTCTCGGCTTCTTTTTCTTCATATTCAATTGCCGTAACACTATTATAGGACATCCCGTTGTTGCCAATGCATTCTAGGAACACACCGTCACCACAACTTGGCTCAAGTATATTCAAATCATTACAGCCATTAATTCCCCATTGCAGAATAAATTTGGCTATTGCAGGAGGAGTGTAATAAGCACCTCTCAGTTTCTGGTCTGTTGCATTTTCAATCAGTTGCATAAAGCTCTTTTATCTTAGGAATTAATGATACCTCATCATTTGTCATGCCGTAAAGATTGTTGATGGCATTCTGCTGTTCTTGCCTCAATGAATTAAATTGGCGTTGTAACGGCACAAGGTTTCTTCGGTTCTTTGTCGCTTTGCCAATCTTATCGCCTAACTCAATAATTTGTTTCTGGCGATTGGCAATGTCATCATGAATATTTCGCTCATCTAGATTTGCAAAATCAATCTCACGAATCGGTATTTGATTCAGTACCTTTGTACCACGAGCTATATAGCCACCACGGAAGATTTCGCCATAGAGAGAAGCAAGCCATTCACCTTGAGTTGAACCTAAGATGGCTTGTATGTAATAAATTGAATACTCACTGTCCGCAGGAACACTAACTACACAATACCCAGCGGTACCACCAGATGATATCAAGGTGCCATTATTGTCTATAGCATATTTATCTGCCTGTGACATCACTCCTACGATAATCTTTTCTTCTATTTCACACGCCTCCAAGTTTTGGTGTCTTCCGTAACGATACCACTCGTCTGCAGTGGCTGGCTTGGGTTGAATATCCCGAGATGCTTTGCTCAGCTCAGGTTTTGCTGCCATTAAGAATGCATAGAACAAAGGATAGTGTATTTGAATAGTTGTAAGTGGAATCAACTGTAGACGACCATTTTGATTTTTCTTATATGGAAAGAATACACGGGCATTGGGTTTGAATGTGCGATAAGAACTCATGGAATCTTCGCCCTGAATCGTTTTGTAATAGGGTTTTGTTACTGCTTTTTCCACTTCATAGTCGTTGCCATCAAAAGCCTTAAAAGTATAGGTCGTCCGTGTTTCAGATTTAGGAATAAAGACATAAACCTTATTTGCGCTTGTTTGGATTCCGTTAAAAATATAATCATCGCCAACTATTTCTGACAGTGGTTTCGCATGAGTGGTTACCATATTTAGTAATGGAAGATGCTCGTCCGTACACAATACCCAAGTATCTGAATTAATGGTTGTTGATGAACGGTAGCAAAACTTATTAGCTTCGGCATTTTGGACTCTCCATCCCACAAGATTGCTCACTTCTGAATACTTAAAAATATCGTGCCGATTCTTTTCCAATACAATAATGCAAGTATAGGTTGACTTGTCTGCAAATACCTGATGAGCACCAAACGAAATCAAGGTTTTGAGATAACTATTGCCGGTTATAAGGTTTCGAAGTTTCTTTGCTGCCCCAACCTTCATGAATTTGCTTGGAACAATATAACCTAAACGTCCATTGGGTTTCAAAAGACCCAGTGCACGTTCTATGAAAAGAAAGTATTTGTCATACTGTCTGTAGGCACTCGTATACTTATTCCCCTTTTCGTAAAGAGATTTTTCCTTCGGAGTAAATTTCTTGATATCTTCGGTTTTCATATATGGAGGATTACCTACTATCAAGTCGAAGACTCTATCGCCAAAATCAAAAGGATTTACTTCGAGAGCATCAGCAGCAGGAACATCAGCAGTACTTAAAAGGCTATTACCAAAGAATATATTATTTGAAAGGTCTGGCAATATTGGATGGAATGAAGACAAAGAGTTTATGTCTTCATCCTCAAGCAATTTAAGTAGCAATCCAAATTTACATGCTTCAACGGCGTTAAAGTCCTTATCAACGCCATAGATACAGTTCACCAACAAATTGCGTTTCATTTCGTATGGCAACTTATAAGTATCAATGCTCGTCTGAAGAAGTTTACTTCTGTCATTTTCAAGATAGTAATCGACTAATGAGTCATAGAGCAACTGATATAACTCCAACAAAAATGCGCCAGAACCACACGCTATATCTGCGCATTTCAGATCGTTGACTTCGTTTGCTGTCTTCCCTTGAATGATTTCAACGGCAGTTTGACGCAAGATTTCACGTACAACAAAATTTGGCGTAGTAACAATATCTCGTTCTGTATTCTCAGGTTTCTTAACAATCTTAAGTACTCCATCTACTACAGCAAGTTTCTCAGCTAGGAATATTTCATAAATGCGGCCAAGAATGTCTGATGAAAGTACCGTAAATGAGTATGGGCTTTCCGGGAAATAGAGTTGACGAATTATTGTCCAAAAGGAAGAACTGATATTTCCAATTACCTTCTCTGAAATAAGTTCCTCAAATAGACCTGAATTATACTTGTTATCCGCGTCCCTAAATTTCGCCACGAGTTCTTCGTGGCTATTATGGTCCGCAATTGTAAGCAGACGCTGATAAGTTTCAATATTTCTATCTTCGCAAACACGGAGAAAGAGTATTTTATTAATGTAGCTCTGTACGATATCCCCTAAGTAATTTATATCTATTTCAGAAACATAAGAAAGGATTTGTTGACCAAGCATCAAACGCCACTGATTGATTTGTTCCAAAAACATTGAGTCTACTGACTGGTGTATTACATTCAGTTCAACGTTATTCCAAACCTCTTCAAAGTGCCCTGTATATACAGATTCTTTTCCTATCAATTCAAGAAGTTCCTCTACAACATTTTCGTAGTCAGTATAATGATATGCTTTGATACGAGCTTTAGTTAGAGTATCTTCGTCTTCTATTTTATATGAAGTGTCATAGATATATAAGTCCTCAAAGTTAGACAGTACAGAAATCTTAAGGTTAGCCGTATAACCATAACGTCTAACCTGTTTGGCAGGATTATCATCGGTGCTAATATCTACACATGGTTTCTTTGCTTCTAAAAAGAACTTACGTTCCCCAAAGAGTCGAAACGTATAATCCGGTTTCTTTGAATGAGTGGCGGCATTGGCTTTAAGTGATTCCTCCAGAAGCACCTCTCGCTCATTTGTTTTCTTGCCTGATATATTACGAATATCCCAACCAAGAGCTTCAAATAAAGGATCAAGAAACTCGTTTCTCACTTGTGTCTCGTTGAAATTTGAAGTTCTGTAGAAATCACGGTTCGACTTGTATTTCTCTACAAGGGCCTGTATAGTTTTCTTTATTTCTAGAATATCCATATTATTTTTCTTTTGGGAAAATTTTTCCGAATGTTTGGTTGTTGTTGTCAATCCATGCTGTTGTTCCTTGCATTGCCGTGGCTGTACAGAAACTAGCTGCACCTGATTGTGAATGTTTCTTGGTTGTAACATTTACGTCTTGTAACAAGATGAGAAGCTCTCCATCATTCTGATAAGCTATCTTGTTATTTCGAAATTCATCGCGCATCATACCGACTTCCTTAGGCATGCTTGACAAGTCTTTGGACAAAATCCTGCTACCTGCTTTTAGGTAGTATTCATCTGTATCTGGATAGTAATGTAATGTAGCATGAACTCCTATATTATTCATATCTAAATGGAACTCATGATAATTTGCAGGCTTTATGGTCTCCTTGGGATTATCGAAAATTTCACAACCATAGAAACGGGTAAGAAACTGGATATCCTCAAAGAAAGCGTTCATCTCATTTTCTTTGTGTGGTGACAAAGTTTCCTTTTCGACCTTCTTGGTATTGTCAATCTCATAGTTGCCCGCTTCATTTGCACCCTTTAACCCTAAATACTCCAAGTATTTTACTTCATTCTTATAAATCTCATTTGATTTAGAGATAAACACAAGTGCGGTATCCCAGTATTCCTTCTTCTGTTTGTGATCAATTACTCGATGAGTGAAATCATTTGTTTCACCAATATAACCGATGCGTTTCCCAGTATTAGGATGCGTACCGAGAAGTATATAAAACGAGTGCTGTTTTACCCACTTATGTTTGGCGCCTACTTCGGCCACTTTATCTTTGGGTAACAGGAAACAAGCACATGAACGCTGGGTACCCATGTCTATGATACGTGCACCATTTAATGTATTATCGAGCAGTTCGGTATATACTGTAAGTATTGCCATAATGTTACAAATATGTCTGTAAGATTGCAATGAGGTTCTCTAAAATTATGCCATTCCTCGTAAAGCAAATCCTATTGTTTTTTTTCAATGTCGGGTAATTCCTCGAAGCGAACAAGGGAGTCAAGAGTGGTATCAAGTATCTTGGATATTTGCATTAACATCTCCAGTGTTGGTTGTGCTGCATTAGTACACCATTTACTTACAGTGGCAGGATCCTTGCCGACCTGTTCTGCAAGCCATTTATTTGTTTTGCCTTTCTCTACTAAGGCAACCTTAATACGATTGATTTTTCGTTCCATACTATAGCCTTTTTGAATGCATTGTTTGCAAAATTACAGTTTTTTTCTTGAAATATTGCCAAATATGGATATTTTTCAAACAATCAGTCTATCTTATGGCGTTTATTTCAACTTTAGGTCGCGCACTTTTGATTTTAAGGCATTAAGTGTCAGAGTTAGCTCATTGTGAGTGGCAGAGTCGGTATAAAAAGTGTCAGAATTTGGATTAAAGTATCTAAGCCGGTATCTAAGTCGACATGTGAATGACTAAGTTTCATGCCAGAGTTGGAAATCAGTCTGTGTCAGAGCCTCCTTATAATCCGTATTTAGAATCACAATCCATTCATCATAAAAAGAAATTATCTGCGGCAACATTGCATTTTGTCCCCCAAAGCCATCGCTCAGATGTGTTTTGTCCGTCAAATGACTAAAATCAGCTATCATAGAGATTTGCTGATATTCTATCTGCAAAACCGTGAAACGCACGAAGGCGATCTGCGGCGTTGCTTTCGGAATTCGGCCTAGGTCACGTACGTGAGTACGCTCCCTTCGGCCTCATCCTCAGCGCCTATTTAGGTGCCTTGGCACCCTAACGGTTGCCTAGCATCTCATCCTTCGTGCAACATTCTCATTATAGCTAAAGTTTTAGTAAATTTGTGGAGGTAGTTATTTATTAAATGGTTTGATGACTTATGGAGGGTAAGAAGAGGAGATATTTTGATAGGGACATCAGTTGGCTCGCTTTCAATAAGCGGGTGCTACAGGAATCGCTGGATAAGAGTGTGCCGATATACGAGAGGATCAGCTTCCTCTCGATATTTTCATCGAATCTTGAGGAGTTTTATCAGGTGCGTGTGGCGAGTAACCGCATGGCACTGGAGCGAGCTATCAAAAAGGGGGATAAAGACGAGGTACGCCTAAAGCGTGAGAGCTTTAAGGCGCTTACCGATGAGGTGAAGTCGCAGGAGGAGCTATTTCGGCAAGCGTGGGAGGAGGTGATGGTGCCAGACCTTTTTGAGGCGGGGGTGAAGGTCTTTACCCATGCGGAGGAGTTTACTGGTAAGATACGTGCTTTTGTAGAGCGATATTTTGAGGAGGAGGTCTTTCCTTACCTTCAGCCGGTGCTGGTGAGCCCCAACCTTATGAATGTCTTTGTACGAGACAAGCGAATCTACCTTGCCGTCTATGTGCGACGCCATTCGGATAGCAAGAAGAGGGTCTTTATGATTAAGTTGCCTTTTACCAAGGCTCCTCGCTTCTTGAGACTGCCTGACTTTGAGGGTCGCTACTCCTTTACCTTTTTGGACGAAGTGGTGCGTGCTGGTCTGGATAAGATCTTTGTGGGCTACGACGTGCTTGGCTCTTATAGCTTTAAGGTCTCCCGTGATGCCGATATAGAGCTCGATGAAGGGGCGGGCGGTAATGACCTTGCAGAGCATATAGAGGAGCAGATATCTAAGCGTAAGACTGGTGCGGTGACA
>NZ_HF988884.1:13123-18495 GCF_000435035.1 Porphyromonas sp. CAG:1061
GAGCAATTGGTTCAATCATTGAAGCTAGGACCGGAGGTGCTGCTACCAAGTCGTCGTCACCTGCAGTTGCAAGACCTTCGGAAGCTACCCAATCCGATAGGACCTGAGTATGAGCAGCAGTACCATACCCCTATCCCTCACTTCAGATGGGATCAGTGCCCAAATAAGTTGGATCACCTCCTGAGGCAAGACGAAGCGATCTTTGTGCCCTATACTAGTTTTGATTACCTTCTGAGCACACTTCAGGCGGCTTCTACTGATCCTCGGGTGAAGGGGATCAAGCTGACGCAGTATCGTGTGGCGGAGGATTCGGAGGTGATCGATGCACTGATAAAGGCGGCTACGCAAGGCAAGGAGGTGACGGTCTTTGTAGAGCTGAAGGCGAGATTTGATGAGGAGAATAATCTGCAAACCGCTCAGCGGATGATCCGCCACGGCGTCAAGATACTCTACTCTCTGCCGGGGCTTAAGGTGCATGCCAAGACTTGCTTTATAGAGTTTCACCCAGAGGCGGTGCCAGGGAAGTGTGGTATCGCTTGCTTTAGCACGGGCAACTTTAATGAAAAGACAGCGAAGATCTACTCGGATGTACTGGTCTTTACCAGTCGGCAAGAATTGGCGTACGATCTTTCGCAACTCTTCCTCCTCTTGGAGCAGGGCGATACCACGCATACCTTTGAGCACCTCCTCGTGGCTAGCTACGGTATGGTGGAGCAGATCTACCAATTGATCGACTATGAGATTGCCGAGGCAAAGGCGGGGAGAAAGGCACGAATGGTGCTCAAGATGAATTCGATAGAGGAGCAAGGGGTGATTGATAAGCTCTATGAGGCGTCGGAGGCGGGAGTGGAGATTGACCTCCTAGTTCGTGGTATCTGTAGGGTGATCCCTAGCCAACCATTTAGCCAAAATATCCGGGCGATACGTCTGCTGGATATCTACCTAGAGCATGCCCGTATCTGGTACTTTTACCACGGGGGTGAGGAGCGTTACTACGTCTCTTCGGCCGATTGGATGACCCGCAACCTCTACCGACGGATAGAGTGTGGTGCCCCAGTTTTGGCTCCCGAGATCAAGGAGTTCTTAAGGAAGGTATTGGACCTCTGCCTCAGTGACAATGTGAAGGCTTCCTATCTATCTTCCGAACTGGAGAATATCCCCAAGCGTGACCATCCTGAAAAGGCTATTCGGACGCAAGAGGAGATGTATCGGGTGGTGAAGGATTTTAATCATCTGCCCCCTTTCACTACTTGTCACCTACCAGAGGAGCAGGTAAAAGTACCTAGCCTAGAGCGTACCCCTCGTACCAAACAGAGCTGGCTTGGGCAGCTGATTTTTGGACAAAAGAAGTAATCAATTGATAGAGAAATAAGATATGTTTTCAGGAATAGTAGAAAGCACAGCCACTGTAGTGAGAGTGGTGAGAGAGGAAGGAACGGAAAATGTACACTTGACCCTTACGGCCCCCTTCGTGGAGGAGCTGAAGGTGGACCAAAGTATCTCGCACAATGGTGTCTGCCTTACGGTAGTGGCCATTGACTTGGAGGAGCGTAGCTACACCGTTACGGCGATACTTGAGACGCTACAGCGCTCCAATCTAGGTGACTTGAAGCCTGGGGACTTGGTCAATCTGGAGCGAAGTATGACGGTGGGTGGTCGACTGGATGGCCATATTGTACAAGGCCATGTGGATACTACTGGAGTATGTACCGAGATACGCGAGGCGGAGGGAAGCCACTATTTCCGCATTGAATACAGTGTGCCCAAGGAGATGGCTCTGCGTGGCTATATGACGGTAGAGAAGGGCTCTGTCTGTGTCAATGGGGTGAGCCTCACGGTGGTGAATTCTACGCCCAATAGCTTTGAAGTGGCAATCATCCCTTATACCATCGAGCATACCAACTTCAAGACTCTTGAGGTGGGTAAAAGGGTCAATCTGGAGTTTGATATCATTGGCAAATACCTTGCCCGCATCATAGAGATTCAGCAATCATGAGCCTACAGGATTTAGCTGCCACTCGGCAGAGTGATCGGAAGTACGACGAGAATCGCCCTGTACCTAGAGAGGTGATAGAGCGCATCTTGGAGGTGGCCCGCTTGGCTCCCTCGGCTACCAACTCTCAGCCGTGGCACTTTATCGTGGTTGATGACCCTACAACTCGTGCTGAGGTGGCAGCGACACTCACAACCCCTTTGGTGCCAGGAATGAATAAGTTTGCAGCGACGGCACCCGTCCTCCTAGTATTGGTGGAGGAGTCGCCCAATGCAGCTGGCAAGGCAGGTTCGCTCCTCCTCAATAAGCACTTACCTGCGTATGATATAGGGATTGTGGCTAGCTACATTACTCTTGCGGCACGTGAGGAGGGACTTGGTAGCTGCATCATGGGGTGGGTCAATGAGCGTAAGCTTCGCAAAGTACTAGGGGTGTCGAGAGGCAAGAAGCTCCCTCTAGTGATCTCACTTGGCTACTCGGTTCAGGAGCTCAGAGCCAAGAAGCGTAAACCCCTCTCGGAGCTCCTTTCTTACAATAAATATTCAAAATAAATAGAGATAGACTATGGCACAAAAACCCTCAATACCTAAAGGGACGCGCGACTTCTCACCTGAGGAGATGGCGAAACGCAACTATATATTTGATACCATTAAGAGTGTCTACCGCACCTATGGATTTAGGGAGATAGAGACACCCGCAATGGAGAATCTCTCCACCCTTACTGGCAAGTATGGTGCAGAGGGAGATAAGCTACTCTTCCGTATCCTCAATAGTGGGGATAGCCTTAAGGGCTTTAATCGGGAGGAGTTGCTTACGATAGACCCTGCTGAGTTTGCAGCTCGTGCATGTGATAGGGGATTGCGCTACGACCTCACGGTGCCTTTTGCCCGCTATGTGGTGCAGCACCGCAATGAGATTACCTTCCCTTTCCGTCGCTTCCAGATACAGCCAGTATGGCGTGCCGATCGACCTCAGAAGGGAAGATATAGGGAGTTCTTTCAGTGTGATGCTGATGTGATCGGTTCTGACTCTCTTCTCCATGAAGTGGAGCTCACTCGTATCATTGATACGGTCTTCCACCGTCTCAATATCTCCGTTACTATTCACCTGAATAATCGGAAGTTGCTCACGGCTATTGGTGAGACTTTAGGCATTGAGAATATCATTGACCTCACTGTGGCCATTGATAAGCTAGATAAGATTGGTTGGGAAGGGGTCCGCTCGGAGTTGCTCTCCAAGGGAATCACCGAGGTGGCGTGCGACCAACTACACCCTATCCTCAACTTTGAGGGTTCTAATGAGGAGAAGCTACAAAAGATGAGTGGCCTCTTTGCCCAAAGTGAGGTGGGGCAAAAAGGGATAGAGGAGCTGAGCTATATCTTTGAGATGCTACAGCTCACACCGCTCTATAATAAGGTGGTTCTTGACCTCTCTCTCGCTAGAGGATTGGACTACTATACTGGTACTATCTTTGAGGTGAAGGCTAATGATGTGGAGATTGGTAGCATCACGGGAGGTGGTCGATACGATAACCTCACTGGCGTCTTCGGACTAGATGGTGTGAGTGGTGTGGGGATCTCCTTTGGTGCCGATCGTATTTTTGATGTGCTGAATCAGCTGGATCTTTATCCAAAGGAGGCTACTTCGGGTACCCGTCTGATGTTTGTCAACTTTGGGGATCAGGAGGTGCGCTATATCCTTCCTCTCCTCTCTCTGATACGCAAGGAGGGGATCGCCGTAGAGCTCTATCCTGAGGAGGCGAAGCTCAAGAAGCAGATGAGCTATGCCAATGCCCTTCAGATCCCATACGTCGCTTTCGTTGGTGAGGAGGAGGTGCAAAATAAGACCATCACCCTGAAGAATATGGAGAGTGGTGAGCAGAGTGCCCTTTCGCTAGATGCATTAATTGCTAAGGTGCGATAGAAAGTGGAGACGATCTCGGATCATAAACTGAGTATGCAGCTGGAGCTGTGGCCGTTTCACCTTGACTTGAGGGGGCGGTACCCGCTGAGCCAATTGGTGAGTAGGATGATCCATGTGGCAGGTGAGCATGCTACTCACTTCGGCTATGGGATTGACCACTTGATGGCACACGGAGCTAGCTGGGTACTTAGCCGTATGAGTATCCGATTTTTCCACCCTATAGGGGTGGACCCACTCACCATCACCACGGGGGTGACGGACTGGGTGGGTATCTCTACCGATCGTGTCATTACCTTGGAGCAGGGAGGTCGGCTGGTGGCAAGTGCCTTTACCAAGTGGATAGGGATTGATATTCGGAAGCGAATGCCACTGCCTATCGATTCCCTACTCACGGACCGCTCTGTCCGCTCTTCCTTCCCCGACCTGGAGCTTCCCGAGATTCCACGCCGCCTTATGGATCGTGAGATGACTGCGAAGCTCCGCTCTGTCTACTTTCACAAGGTACGCTACTCCGACTTGGATATCAATCGGCACGTCAATTCCTCTGTCTGGATCTCTCTCGCCATGGATGCTCTCCCCATTGCTCATATCATAGAGGAGGAGCTGGCGGAGGCTCATCTGAGGTTTGTAAAGGAGGCACGACTGGGTGATGAGCTTCTGGTGAAGCACTACTCGGAGGGGCAGGTAGACTATGTCCAAATAGAGCATGAGGAGGCGGTCTGTTTCCAACTAATGATAGTGAGAAAGTAGGATGGCAAAGAAGAAAAAGATCAAACCGCCAATGGTAAAGCAGGATCCTCGCACGGAGAGGGTCACTATCCTTTTCTCAAAGGAGGAGGAGAAGATGATCAATTACTATGTGAAGAAGTACAAGTACAGTAGTCGCTCAGCTCTGATTCGGAAGATTGTGATGACCCATGTGCTGGGGGAGCTCAATGCCAATTATCCTACGCTTTTTGACCAAGATCTCTCTGATGATGACTGAGCAAACTATTGCCCCTTTTTCGGATCAATACTTTATGCAGCAGGCACTGCAGGAGGCTCGACTTGCCTATGAGGCTGAAGAGGTACCTATCGGTGCGGTGATTGTCTCTCGCGATACGGTGATAGGGCGGGGGCACAACCTTACAGAGACGCTACAGGATGTCACTGCCCATGCCGAGATGATCGCCCTTACGGCGGCTCAAAACTATCTAGGCAGTAAGGTACTGCCCGATTGTACACTCTACGTGACGGTGGAGCCGTGTGTGATGTGTGCCGGTGCTATCCGCCATAGCCGCCTTATGCGAGTGGTGTGGGGAGCAGATGAGCCCAAGACGGGCAATACACGCTTTGCCGATGATATCCTCCACCCTTCTACCCTAGTTACCCGTGGTGTCCTAGCTGAGGAGTGTGCCTCTCTAATGCGTGACTTTTTCCGTCATCGCCGATAAATAGAGGCAATAAAAAACAATCG
>NZ_HF988884.1:18531-26906 GCF_000435035.1 Porphyromonas sp. CAG:1061
CTGAACTATCAGCGACGCCCGATTGTTTTCAATATTGATCAGGGGATCAACCGAAGTCATCAAAGAAGATGCTTTCGCGTGATACGCCTAGATCGTCGAGCATCTTCAGTGCAGATGCGGCCATAGGACCAGGACCACACATGTAGTACTCAATATCCTCAGGAGCTGGATGATCCTTGAGGTAATGATCGTAGATCACTTGGTGGATAAAGCCAGTATAGCCTGTCCAATTGTCCTCTGGCAGAGCTGCCGAAAGTGCAATGTGGAAGGAGAAGTTAGGGAACTCCTTTTCTAGCTTACGGAAGTCTTCCTCATAGAAGATCTCCACCTTGGATCTAGCACCATACCAGTAAGACACCTTACGCCCTGTCTTGAGGGTGTTAAATAGGTGCAAGATCTGTGCACGGAGTGGTGCCATACCAGCACCACCACCGATATAGAGCATCTCGGCATCGGTATCTTGGATGTGGAAGTGACCATAAGGACCCGACATCATCACCTTATCTCCAGGCTTTAGGCTAAAGATATAGGTGGAGGCGATACCAGGAGGCACCTTCATCCAACCACCATTCTTGCGGTCGAATGGAGGGGTAGCGATACGTACGTTGAGGGTGATGATGTTACCCTCTGCAGGATAGTTGGCCATAGAGTAAGCACGTACAGTCTCCTCGGTATTCTTACCGGTCAGACCCCACATATTAAACTTATCCCACTCAGCCTTGAAAGGCTCCTGAATCTCCATGTCGGAGTACTTGACGTCGTACTTCGGAATCTTAATCTGTGCGTACGAACCAGCCTTGAACTCCATGTGCTCTCCCTCAGGAAGCTTCACTACAAACTCCTTGATAAAGGAAGCCACGTTGCGGTTGGAAATCACCTCGCACTCCCACTCCTTCACACCAAAGACCTCCTCAGGTACCTTGATCTTAAGGTCTTCCTTCACCTTCACTTGGCAGGAGAGACGGTAGTGGTCGTTGATCTCTTTACGGGTAAAGTGAGGCTTCTCTGTAGCGAGAATCTCACCGCCACCATCTACCACTTGGCAGCGACACTGCCCGCAGGTACCTTGTCCACCACAGGCACTTGAAAGGTATACCCCTTGATTTTGTAGCGTGGTGAGCAGGCTACCACCTTGTGGTACTTCTAGCTTTTTGTCATCGTTGACGGTAATGGTGACATTACCCGAGGCTACTAGCTTGGATTGTGCTAGCAGCAATAGTACCACGAGCAACAGTATGGTCACTAGGAACACCACTGTGCTGACGATTATCGTGGTTGTTGAAATTGCTAAGAATGTCATTATAATATTCGCTTATTAGATATTTCGTTTCCTTAAATGCTGAGCCCTGAGAATGCCTGGAAGGCGATACCCATCAGTGCTGTGATGATAAAGGCCATACCTAGACCACGGAGTGGCTTTGGAGTGTCGTTGTACATCATCTTCTCACGGATAGCGGCCAGACCTACAATAGCAAGTAGCCAACCAATTCCTGAACCGAAGGCATAAACTGCTGCTTCGCCGATATTGGGGAATGCACGCTGTTGCATAAATAGCGAGCCACCAAGGATGGCACAGTTCACAGCGATAAGGGGTAAGAAGATACCGAGCGAATTGTATAGCGAAGGGCTAAACTTCTCTACCGCCATCTCAAGGATCTGCACGAAGGCAGCAATCACGGCGATAAAGATGATCAGGCTAAGGAAGCTGAGATCCACCTCGGCAAGGCTAGGATCGATCCACTGAAGTGCTCCTGGCTTGAGTACATAATTCTCGAGTAGCCAGTTGAGTGGCAAGGTGAGTGTCAGTACTACAGTCACCGCTACGCCTAGACCCAGAGAGGTCTTGACATTCTTGGAGATGGCCAGATAAGAGCACATTCCAAGGAAGTAAGCGAAGACCATATTGTCCACAAAGATGGACTTGACAAATAGACTTAAATATTCCATATCTTAGATATTATCTATTGATGTTCGTGTATTCACTTACTAATATTAATTCTCCTCCTGAAGCTCAGGATTGATACTGCGGTGTACCCAAATGATCACTGCCACAAGGATCAGTGCCATAGGGGGTAGGATAAAGAGGCCGTTATTGACATAACCAGCATCGTAGAAGCTCTGAGGAATCACCTGATACCCTAGTAGTGTACCAGAGCCAAAGAGCTCACGGAAAAAGCCCACGATCACTAGGATTAGTCCGTAGCCAAGTCCGTTGCCAATTCCATCAAGGAAGGAGGGCCAAGGCTTATTGGTCATCGCAAAGGCCTCTAGGCGACCCATCAAGATACAGTTGGTAATAATCAGTCCCACGAATACCGAGAGCTGCTTATTCAGCTCAAAGGCATACGCCTTCAGCACCTCGCTCACGATGGTTACAAGGGTAGCCACTACCACCAGCTGTACGATCACACGAATATTATTGGGGATGGTCTTGCGGAGTAGTGAGATGATCACGTTGGCAAAGGCCACCACCACTGTTACAGAGAGTGCCATCACGATGGCTGGCTCTAGCTTACTGGTGACAGCAAGTGCCGAGCAGATACCCAGGACTTGTACCACCACAGGATTATTCTTGCTGATAGGGTCCAGCAAGGTTGCTTTATTCTTTTTATCAAATAGTGCCATAATGAGATGTTACTTTCTTAGAGTGTCTAGATAGGGTCGGTAGATCGAAAGGGAGTTGAAGAGCATATCATTGACTCCATTGGAGGTAATAGTACCTCCCGAGATGCCATCTACGCGGTCTTGTCCTTCTACCTTAGTACTTTTCTTCACTACTGCGATGCTCTTGAAGTTGCCATCTTTGTAGATTTCAAGTCCCTCAAAGTGCTGTCTAAAGTGATCGTAGTTAGCGATCTCGGCACCAAGACCTGGTGTCTCACTCGCGTGGGAGAGATTGATTCCGTAGACTGTGCTAGCATCGTCGTCGAGGGCGATGTAGCCCCAGATAGGACCCCAAAGCCCAGCTCCGTGAAGGCCAAGTATGTACTTCGTGGCTCCATCAACGTCGGCTACAAATACAGGAGCTGTGCCGTCACCGATCTCTGCGAGGTCTTTAGTGAAAGCCTTATCCTGAACATCCGTTCCCTCACTATCAGGTACGATCTGTCCATCCTTATCTATCAAGAACGCTTCCTTGATCACGGCATGGTATGTGGCAGGTACATCCTCAGGGTACAGCTTAAGTGCTGCTAGGATCTGTGCCATAGTGTCTTTATTGACATTCTCTGTCTGCTTATCCTTCAGTGCCTGTGAGGTAAAGGCAAGCCCTACTGCTACCAAGATCACCATGATAGCAGAGTAGAGAATGACGTAGGTATTACTATTTTTATTCATTGTCTTTTATTCCGTCTCTTACTTATATAAATAGGAGTGAACTCCCTATTACCTACTCTCTACAGCTGCAGTGGCTGCTTTGGTACGCTTGAGTCGTCTCTGTACATTGGCGTCCACTACATAGTAGTCGATCAGTGGTGCAAATATATTCATCAGCAAGATAGCCAGCATCATACCCTCTGGATAACCAGGGTTGAGGGCGCGAATAGATACAGCCAAGAAGCCAATCAATAGACCATAGATCCACTTGCCTGTCTCGGTACGAGATGAGGTGACTGGGTCAGTAGCCATAAATACAGCACCAAAGGCAAAGCCACCTAGAAGTATATGGTCAATGGCAGGAAGAAGCATCACCCCATTACCGCCGATCGCATTGTAAAGAAGAGCGGTAAGGAAGCCACCACCAAATACCGAAACCATCACCTTCCAGCTAGCCACCCCAGTGATGAGGAGCAGCAAAGCGCCAATCAAGATAGCAATGGTAGAGGTCTCACCGATAGAGCCAGGGATCAGTCCGATGAAATAGTCCATCGTACCGATAGGCTCTCCAATCGCATTGGTAATCACGGGAGTGCCCTCGGCTAGACCAGCTTGTCCCAGCGGAGTAGCACCGGTATAGGCATCGATTGTAGCGGCATCGCCACCCAAGCCAAAGGCCTTGCCTGTGCGAATGAATACGCTATCGCCCGACATCTGAGCAGGGTAAGCAAAGAATAGGAAGGCACGGGTCACCAGTGCTACATTGAATATATTGTAGCCAGTACCACCAAATACCTCCTTAGCAAATACTACGGCAAAAGCAGTTGCCACAGCGATCTGCCAAAGTGGAGTCTCCACAGGGACAATCATAGGAATCAGCAGTCCCGAAACGAGGAAGCCCTCGGCAATCTCCTCGTGCTTGTATTGGGCCACCGCAAATTCAATGCCTAGTCCCACTACATAGCTCACAATGATCTGTGGCAGTACAGCTAGGAAGCCGTACCAGAAGATAGGCCAGAAGCCCATCTCTTGACCTGTCACCAAGTAGTGCTGGTACCCCACATTGTACATTCCGAATAGAAGTGCGGGGATCAATGCCAGTACCACTACAATCATCGTTCTCTTAGAATCGTTGGCATCGTGGATATGTACCCCACGCTTGCTCGTCGTATTAGGAACGAAGAGGAAGGTCTCAAAGCCCTCAAAGGTCGACCACAAGCCAGATAGCTTGCCACCCTTCTCAAAATTGGGCTTGATCTTGTCTAGATATTTTCTTAAACCGTTCAAAGCAGTAAATCCTTATATCGTTATTCTTTATATTCCATTCAGTAGACTAGTTGAGCTCCTTGTAGAGTTGGTCTAGTCCCTTGCGGATAATGTATTGGAGCTCCAGTTTGGAGGTGTCCACAAACTCACAAAGTGCGAAGTCCTCTGGTGCCACTTCATAGATGCCTAGCTCCTCCATCTTGTCGATATCAAAGGCGATAACCGACTTGATGAGATACTCAGGGAAGATATCGAGTGGGAAGACCTTATCGTACTCGTTGCTCACAATGATCGCTCTTGGACCACCCTTGATACGGGCGTCGAGGTCGTGAGGTCGTGAGGTGCCGAAGAATGCACTTGGATAGTTCCTATTGACGCTAAAGCGCTTAGGGCTAATGGAGGCCCAACCAAATAGCTCATTAGTCTCATCCCCCTCTGGGATAGCAGTGATCAGGCTGTGGAATGGGCTGAGGTGTCGGTAGTCACCGATCACCTGAGTGCCAGTGAGTACATTGCCATCGATTAGACGAACCTTTCCGCGCTTAGTATCCAGCTTATTTTGGCAAAGCTGAGCCACATCGGCACCAGCGATCACCTTGGCATATCCAGCACTCTCCATGCGAGAGCCAGCAAATACCACCTTACGGCTCAAGTCTACCTTGCCAGTAGCTAGGAAGCGACCGAGTAGAGCCAGCTCAGTGATGCCGATAACCCATACATTCTCCCCCTTACTAATAGGTCTTGTGTGATTGATCACCACACTTGCATTGCCAATAGGGTGAGGGCCTTGCATCTCGTGGATCTCGCAGTTGGTCAGAGAAAGACCACTGCCAGCCTTAGTGCTGATATGTACCCTGCCGATGGTCAAACGGCTGAGTAGATCAACCGCCTTCTGTAGATAGGGCTTATCCTCTGCGATGAGCTCTAAAGCATCGCCCTCCAATGGAGCACTCTGGTAAGCCGTTACATAGATGTCTCTTGGCGTCTTGGTAGGATCCACTACTCTATCATAAGGGCGATTGCGGAAGAGTGCCAAAAAGCCACTCTCTCCGAGTAGAGCGAGCACCTCCTCGGTGCTTTTGCTCTCAATGCCTTGAGTATCAAATTGCTTGTACTCAATGGTCGTGTCGGGCTTCACCTCAATATAGAGGATTTTGCGCTTCGCACCACGACACACTTGGGTCACCTCACCACTAACAGGGGCTGTCAGCTTGAGCATTGGCGCCTCCTTGTGATAAAGCAGTGGCGAGCCTGCTTGTACACGGTCACCTACCTGCACCTCTAGTCTAGGCACAAACCCAGGGAAGTTGTCGGGCGATATACCGTACGAATGGACTTCTCCTACACTCACCTCTACTTTGGGAGCTTCTCCCACAAGGCGGATGTCGAGTCCTTTCTTGGTCTTAATTACATTAGCCATATAGTTCTTATAAGAAACTTATTAAAGTATTATTCCTTGCAAACTTACTATTTTTTAGAGTAACCCACATCTTTTTCCGAAACTTTGTGGCTTTACTCGTTACTATTAGAGGGGAAAGTGTGAAAAAGCATTATCCCAAGGCTACTTGAGGGGGAGGTAGGGGGCGAGGCGAAGGGAGTCGTCGGTAGAGAATTGTCCGCTCTCCATCAGGGCCTTCCATGTGGGCTCTTGGCCACTGCGGAGTATCTCCTTGAGCACTTTCGTGTGGCGCCATTGGAGGTAGGGGTGGCGAGGGATGCTATCTCGGCTAATGTCGAGTGGGGTGGGGGCGGTCTCAATCCGAAAGAAAGGGGCAATCTGATCGTATCTCTCCCGATCCATACCATAAACCTCCTGCAACTGCTCCACCACGTAGTAGCCACCTAGCAGCTCGCGATACTTGTAGATCCGTCGAGCAAATGAGGCGCCAATCCCTGGTACTCGGGTCAGAAGAAGGGTGTCGGCACTATTGAGATCTATCGTGGCTCCCTTCTCTAGCTTTTTGGGGTAGTGGGCACGTTCTGGTGGGCCAGGGTATCGTGATGTGCGGATAGGAGCAGAACTAGCCGTTGTCTTCGGCGCCACATATAGCGTGTCCGATGGGTTCTTTGTCTCAATATATATAGTATCGCGAACCTGATAAGATTGCACCTCATTACTCTTTATACTGGCACTACTTTGTCCACTAAAATAGACGTAGACGATCAGCCCCAGTAGCAATACCAGTAGCCAAATCAGTACCTTGCGATCGCCTTTTGTGATCCCACCCATAGCCTACTCTTTGATGATGCCATCCTCTAGCTTGATGGTGCGGTGGGTGACCGCCGAGATCTGAGGGTCGTGCGAAACGATTAGAAACGTCTGACCCTCCTCCTCATTCAGTTGGTGAAAGATGGCATGGAGCTCTCGCCTATTGTCGCTATCAAGTGCCCCCGTTGGCTCATCTGCCAAGATCAGGAGAGGATCGTTGATGAGTGCCCTTGCCACCGCCACTCGCTGCTTCTCCCCACCACTCAGTTTGGCAGGTCTGTGTTCAAGCCGATGGCTCATGCCCAGTTTGTCAAGGATCACCTTTGCTTTTGCCAACGACTCCTTCTTGCTCACCCCCGCAATCATACTCGGAATAGCCACATTCTCCACCGCTGTAAATTCGGGTAAAAGCTGGTGCGACTGAAAGACAAAGCCCATCTGCCGATTGCGGAAGTCCGACTGCTCATCACGACTAAGCTGGTGCACCTTCACCCCGTTGATCTCTACACTTCCACGGTCAGGCTTATCCAGAGTGCCAATGATTTGTAGCAACGTGGTTTTTCCCGCCCCACTGGCACCTACAATCGCTACAATCTCCCCCTCCTGCACCTCCATATTTATCCCTTTTAGGATCTCCAACTTCCCGAAGCTTTTGTGAAGGTCCTCCACTTTGATCAGTGTCTTTGCTCCCATTCCTCTACTTTATCAGATGGTCAATAGCTACATAAGCGGCATAGCAACCAGCAACGGCCGGATTGTAGGCAATCGTCCCAGTGATCGACTTCTTATTCTGTTCCCCCTCTGTCACTACAATGGCATGCTCGTGGGGTAACTCCTCAGAGTAAACCACTGGAAACTTTAGCGATACCTCCAGACGCCTTAGTCGCTTCCGAATCATACGTGCCAGTGGGCAGTTCTTCGCCTTGTCCATCCGTCCTATCTTTAGTTGGCGAGGATCCAGCTTCGCTCCAGTGCCCATAACACTCACGAAGGGGATCTCACGCTCCACAAGGGCTTTGATCAGATGCACCTTCGGGCTGAGTGTATCGATCGCATCAATCACAAAACTGTAAGGAGCCGCGTCGAGTAGCTCAAATGTATCCTCATCGCGGACAAATTGAACCCTCACCTCCAGGTCGATATCGGGGTTGATATCCCTAATCCGTTCGCTCCAAAGCTCCGCCTTACCCCGCCCGATAGTGCTGTGCAGTGCAATCAATTGCCGATTGATATTGCTGCTGTGGACGCTATCACTATCCACAATCGTCAGCTTGCCAATGCCCGTGCGAGCCAGCATCTCGGCAGCATAGCCACCTACACCACCAAGACCTACCAAAAGCACATGACTCCCCCGTAGCTTCTCCAGTTGTTCGCTACCGAGGAGCAACTCCGTACGGCTCTGCCACTCTCTCTCTTCATTCATACCACAAAGGTAATAAAATAAACCTTGCCACCCGACATACACCTTATATATATGTGTCGGATGAAGATCAAAGAAAACCCCGAGGGGTTTCATATATACCACAGCCTATATATAATATATGTATCGCACAAAAAAAGCACCCGTCAGGGTGCCACTCAGCTA
>NZ_HF988885.1:0-1119 GCF_000435035.1 Porphyromonas sp. CAG:1061
TTGGGGCTTACACACTTTTTAGGGACAGTATCCTTCCTTACCTTTTTTAGCATAGACATATCTAAATCCATTACTCTTCTTTTGCGTATCTTTCATCACTAGAGACTGTTGCACGAAAAACCGGCTCAAATTATTGAGTATGTCATTGATTATTAGCACATTTAGTGTATAATTAAGAGGAGAAATAGAGTGTTACTTAATAGATATAATAATTATGGGATTCAAGCAAACGAGCAACAATGCGCCCTCATTTACCGAGGTGTTTACCGGATTGAGAAGTTCTAGAGCACGCAATGAGTTTCTAGAGCAAATTGACAAACTCATTGATTGGAAACCATTTCAAACTCTCATAAATAAAAAGCTAATTAAGAGAGCTGAAGCGAAAGGCGAACCTACGTATGATGGAGTCCTAATGTTTAAGATCCTGCTTCTGGAGACGTGGTATAATTTGAGTGACCGAGCCGTTGAAGAGCGTATTAACGACTCCATCAGCTTTGGAAAATTTCTTGACATTGATATGGAACACGTCTCCCCCGATCACAGCACCATTTGCCGTTTTCGCAATGCGATTGTGGAGAAAGACTTGTGGGATAAACTTTTGAGCCTACTCAATAAGCAGCTGCAACGCCATGGGATTATGAAGATTGAGACGGGAGCATTGGTTGATGCAAGCATAGTTGATAGCCCATATGCACCCGAGGTTCTGTCAAAATAGAAGTCGCCGAGGATAGAGAGGACACCAGAAGCGAAGAAGCTAAAGAAGAACGGAGCTATCAAGTAAAAGTGGGTAGTGCGAAACCAAGTGTGGATACGGAAGCCCGATGGGTGGTAAAATGTAAGAAGTTTAGATATGGGTACAAGAAACATGTCTTGACAGACGGAGAAGGACTTGTGCATACCCTCACCACCACATCTGCCAATGTCTCAGACACGACAGAATTTCCAACTCTCATAGAGAAAGGAGCCCTTCAAAAAGGAGTAATGGTATTAGCCGATAAAGGATGCACCTCCAAGGCCAATAGAGAACATCTAACTGGCCACGGGCTCAAAGATGGGATAATGAGGAAAGCGACAAAGGGGAAGCCACTAAGTGATAAAGATAAAGAGTTCAACCGACAG
>NZ_HF988885.1:1181-2910 GCF_000435035.1 Porphyromonas sp. CAG:1061
CTTTGGAAGCATCAGACGCTGGTTTCACAGAGGAAGGTGTTGATATCGAGGGTTAGCTAAGACGCATGCACAAAATATACTTGAAGCCATTTACTACAATATCAAAAGAGCTCCCCAGTTATACCTCAATAAAACATTGGAAAATGAAGAAGCCTCTATAAGAGGAGCACTTGTTATGAGATAAGTACTAGAAATCCTCTGTAAAAGCTCATATTTGGAGCTTTTACAGAGGAGAATAATCAAACAACAAGGCGATTTCTCGAACCGAAAATGACGAAAATCAGCAAAAAGTCAGTCCAAAACGCCTAAACTCGAATGTGCAACAGTCTCAATATATATTCATTTGTCTCGTTAGTCATTGTTTCAAAATATTATTCACTATATGTCATTCTGCTTTTTCTTGTATTGGATATAGTATTTGCCTTTGCTTTTATCCAATATCACTTGAGAGTCTTTAAACTTATCCTCCTTCTCAATTTTATCTAGAGTATTCAGAAACCTTATTTCCCCTGTGCCTCTATTATATTCGTAAATGGCTGTCGATGGAATTAGATATACTTCCTCAGGGGAATCATTTTTCCATCCAAACCCGAATAAATAAAACAACACCTCTATTTTGGGTTTTCTTTCAGCTATATATTCTTCATAATTCTCAATCTGCCTAGGCTCTAGAAAGAAGTTCTTTTTATTTCGGTACTTACATTCTACGGCTATGAATGAGTCTGTTTTGCCGCTAATGCGTTCAAGAATAAGATCTGGTGCAAGATTGGAAAGAGCGAACCAGCCAGAGACATAGTTGTCACCCCTCCACTCTATAAGTCTCCAGTAAGATTTCCCATCTGGTTTCTTTGGGTTCTTCTGAATATTTGAATTGGAAACAACCCATTCCTCAAATCTATCACCTTCATATTTAGCTTTTGTTCTACTTTTGAAATATGCGAACGTGTCTCTTAGCTTCCTATTGATATAATCAAAAACATCCATACTCTATTTATGTTAGCTTGATAATTAAGTCATTATGAATCTAACTCCTTTTTCTTCGGTAAAAAGTGCGACAGCAGATTCTCTGAACTTTTTACTAGGGTAAAGTCAAAGGTGCGATTTCGAAGATTAGTAATATTGGGGGAATCTTCAATACTGACTGGATAACGATTGAGTGTATCTCTCTCATTCACTATACTTATTAGTTTTATGGTATAATCATGAGCATCAGTGTGAATGATGAGAGGCGTTGGTTCTTCAATCTTTGTGAGGGCTTTGTCATTGGCAAAGCTGATATAAGCAGTTGATGGCGTATCGTAAAAGGTAATGGTGCCTGAATAGACTTGCTTGTAGGGTACAAAGTAAGCGATCCCAAATAAGGCCAACAGAACGGCAAATAGGATAATTGTACCATATCTGACGAGTGCGGGTGGTATTTGACCCACTATGCTCCGTACCTTTTCGCTTCTCAGCTCGTAGTTTCTCTCTTGCTCGTCCATATCAGTTACCTAGCTCTAATTGATTCTTCACTAGTTCATAGTACCTGCCTCGGCTAGCAGTCAGGCTTTCATGGTCACCGACTTCTACTATCCGACCTTTATCAAGGACGACTATTTGGTCGGCATTACGAACAGTAGAGAGGCGGTGAGCTACCACCACTACTGTTTTCCCATTGTAGAAGCTCTCTAGTTTCTCTGTGATAGCCCGCTCGTTATTGGCATCAAGGGCATTCGTAGCTTCATCTAGG
>NZ_HF988885.1:2945-20259 GCF_000435035.1 Porphyromonas sp. CAG:1061
CAAATGTAGGGTCTTTATAAACCATTCTAGCAATCAGTATGCGTTGCCTTTGTCCTTGGCTAATCCCTTGTCCGTCCTGCCCTATCATCGTATTGTAAGCCAGCGGAAGGCTCTCTATATGGTCGGCAATATTAGCGGTACGAGCTGCGGACCTTATTCGCTCAATATCCGGAGTGTCGTCACTGACGGCAATATTCCGAGCGATGGTGTCACTAAAGAGGTACCCTTCTTGCATTACGGCTCCGCAGTGACTTCTCCACCAGCTAAGGTTGTACCCCTCAAGGTCTTTTCCCGAGACCTTTATACTGCCCTCCAAGGGTGAATAATATCCAAGTAGTAGCTTAATCAAAGTGGTCTTACCGCTACCGCTGGCACCTACTATAGCTGTTACCTTGCCATTGGGAATGGTGAGATTAAGATTGTCTAGAATAGGCGTCGGGCTGTAGATGTAGTACTTAAACGAAAGGTTCTCGACCGTAATATCTAAGTTATTATGAGGAAAGCTAGTAATATGTCGGTTGCTATTCTCTTCATTCTCCTCGGTATGGATTTCATTCATACGGTCTAGGCTGATACTGACATCCTGCCAAGAGTAGATGAATTGGATCAATTGCTCCACGGGGCTATTGAGCTGTCCGATAATGTACTGCACTGCCAGCATCATACCTAGCGTCATATTGCCTTGTATCACAGCGGTTGCAGCAAGTACGGTAATAAGAATATTCTTGACTTCGTTGATGGTGATGCTTCCCGCTTGCTGTACTTGCTGGAGATTAAGGCTCTGAAGATTGACCTTAAATAAATCAGCCTGCACATCCTCCCACTCCCAGCGTTTCCGCTGTTCACACCCCTGTAGTTTTATCTCCTGCATCCCATTGATGAGCTGATAAGTCACATTACGATTTCTACCAGCTTGTTCGAAGTACTTATAGTCAAGTGTTCTCCGCTTCTTGAGAAATAGTGTAATCCATCCTGCGTAAAGAAGTGTGCCGACAACAAACACTCCAAATATCAGTAGGTTGTAGTAGGCAAGAACGATACTAAAGATGATAAAGGTGAAAAATGAGAATAATAGAGATAGGCTATTAGAGGTCAAAAACTGCTCCACTCTCCTATGATCCTCAATCCTCTGCAAGAGGTCACCCATTAGTTTGGTATCAAAGAACTTCATCGGTAGCTTCATCAGCTTGATAAAGAAGTCACTGATGAGCGATATATTGATTCTTGTGGAGATATGAAGCAGTAGCTTGGAGCGAATAAAGCTAATTGCTGTTCGGCTGAAGAGTAGCATCAACTGGGCCAGTAACACCAGCCAGATAAAACTAATATCTTTCCCTCCGATACCTGTATCGACTATAGCCTGAGTAAGGAATGGAAATACCAGCTGAATCAGCGACCCAAGTAATAGCCCTAATATTATCTGCCCAAAATACCTATGATACTTCTTGACATAGCTCCAAAGAAAGGCACCTCTATTAACAATGCCTTTTGCACTAGCATTCTCTAAGCAATAGAATTGATTTGTCGGCTCTAACAGCAATGCTACACCTGATTCTCTCCCTTCTGTTTTTAATGACAACCAATGTTCACAGAACTCATTCAATCTGTACGATTGTACCCCCATTGCTGGATCTAAGATTAAATACCTTTTCTTTTTCCCTTTTCCTGTAATTTTAGAGAGAACAACAAAATGCTCTTGATCCCAATGAAGAATACATGGGAGCACTTTTTTATGTGTGAGATCATCTATAGTAATTATTCCTCCAACTGTTTTGAAACCAAATTTTTCCGCTGTTTTGCTAATAGAAAGAAGAGAAACCCCTTCCTTATTGAGCGAACAACTATCTCTTATGTCTTCAAGATCTAGATTGCGACCATAGTGTGCTGCAATCATTGAAAAGCGGCAACGCCACAGTCCATTGCATCACGCTGAAAAATCACTCTCTTATTTGTCATATGCTAATTTGTAGGTGCTTGCGTATCGCTATTTTGCAGAGTTCTCCTATAGCTTTTCTCCTTCGCGTTGGAGAAGTGATAGCGAACTCCTAATGTAAACATATTACGATTGTCAAAAATCTGTCTTAGCTGATTATACTTAACAATAGAACCAGGTATGGTTTCGCTTCCGTAGTAGCTAGGACCTCCGATCCAAAATAGACTGCTTTGGAATGTCCACCTCTTCCATTTGTATTGTACTGATAGTGTATTTGTAGGCTCGGAGTTGGACTTGTAACCGCCCGAAATAGAATATGTAGGCACAGATAGATTATATGCCACTGTAAAGCCATTATAGCTTGAGGTGACATTTAGGCGATTAACTAAGGATTTAATCTTATAGCTTCCTTTATCCGCCTTTAATTCATCCACTAATGGCACCAATGACCCTTGGAGACGTAACCAATCATTCTTAAATGGCTTGATATTCATTGTGAGAGCAGCACCATATATTTGTTGCCAATCAGCATTGACATTGTGCCGTAGTATTTTTCCCCCATCTTCTTCAAAGTAGCTGATTATCGGATCCAGAGTCTTCACATAAAGTCCTGACAATCCTATTGTAACCCAATCCATATTGAGCGTATACTGAAGGACAGTTGAGTGTGAATACTCATTCCTGAGCTCTGGATTACCCGTACTTAGCACATCACGAGTAAGAAAAGACCTCTGACTACTCAATTGATTGATGTCTGGAGGTGATGGTACAAAATCGTATGTAAATCTCAATGAATGTTTTACTCCAAAGCTTTTTCCAAGAACCAACTTTGGTGTAAAGACCACTTTGCTATCATTGACATATTTCGACTTATTCAACGTATGCGTCAAACCAAGGCTTAGGCGGTATAAGAACGACTTATACACCCCCGTTACCTCTGTATATGCATATTGTCTCAGATAATCACTCATGTAGTCAGTACTACCGAAGTAATTGTCGTAGAGAGAATGGAGATTTTGATATTCTACCAAATAGCCACTATTCATCTGGGCACCACTAAGTTGTCGGGTATAGGCTATCTCACCAATAAATGACCTTTTGTTATTTCTAAGTTCTACAATATTCTCATATACAGGCTTTTCTACGCCCTCAATACGCTCCCAATCCTCAGTATGCTTCTTGGTAGAGAAATAATTGCCTTGTAAATTAAGGCTTAGCACATCTTTTTCTCCTATTTTTTTCCAAAAATAGAGGTCTAGAGTTGGGCTAAAAATTTTAGTACGTCCTTCTGTGTAACTATTTACCAACTGATCTTTTTCATTCTTCTTGGTAATCTTCCCTACTCCAGCTCCATCATTAAAAGTGTCATGATAACTAGGTTTTATCGTTACTTCAGCCACGAAATTATCCATGTCTACATATGAATATTTCACAACTGGTGTATGTGTTGTATAGCCAAAGTGCGTGTCGTTATCATACGATAGTGTATAAGCTTTACCTCCAATAGTATATTCGTAGTCTCTTCTATCCTTGACCTTTGTATAATTTCGGTAGTTAAACCAATAGTCAAACGTCAACTTATGATTACCACGAATAAGACTATAATATAGATTATCATTACCGAATCCCGTCGTAACAGCATGGTCAGCCATGCCTCCAAAAGTAATACCATCATCAAGGGGTGAGGTGATGATATTAAGTACCATCTCTGCTCCACGATACCGAGCTGGGGGAATATCATAGACCTCTACACGCTTAACCTTGTGTGGAGGAATCAGTCGCACTTCATTTTCATTAGCTCGAATACCATTGATAAGTAGTTGTACACTACCTCCTCGAAGCCCTTTGAGTGCACCTCCCAAACTTTCTTCCATCACATTAGGGATGTGTGCTATTAGATCTCGAGCGTGGGCCGAACTTTTTATTTGTAAAGGAGTAAATGTGTATGTCCTCCGATCGGCAGTTTGTGTCCTTGAAGCTGTAATAGTCACCTCATCAAGATACTGCGTAGAGGGCTGTAGCTCAAAATTCTTGGTGATTCTATCCCCAGTAGATGGTAGAGTGATACGCATAATGGTTGCAAACTCTTCATAGCCGATACTGCTAACCTTTACATTATACCTACCCACCTTGACGTTGTCAAAGCGATAATTCCCCTCAAGGTCAGTCACTACACCCTCTATCTGTGTGCTGTCTTTAGCACTAATCAACAGTACAGATACAAATGGCACACCTTCTCCGTTCTCCTTATCAGTGACCCTACCTTGTACTGTTACCTGTGAAAAACCATTAATAGCCATCATTAATAGCGATATAAGGATGGTGGCCCTAAACTTCATACCTAGAATACTACTTGACTTGTTGAATTGAATAATTGAGTAGCTCAGTTTTGACTGTACTACGATCAGTTATGATTCCCAGAGTTAGGTGCAGATCAATTGCGCCCTCATAGTATTGATTAGGATTGGTGTATTTAATTATTGTCACAGATTTGATTAAACCTCCTGAGAGTTGTGGCAGCATAGGCACGAACTTCCTTTCATTAAAATCAGCCCTGCCATTAATGAGCAACTTATATGGGAGGTCACCTTCTTCACTAAAAAACGAACCATCCTCGTAGCTCAATCCTACATGCTTCTGCAAAAGCTCTAGCAGTAAAGTTTCCTCTTCATTCTTGCCAAATAGATACTCATCAGTTGTATAATAAGATCTCATCTCCTTTGGCAACCTCATGTGTGTAGTTAAGTTACCACTTGGAAACCGGTATGGCTCTTTAGTGCCCTTCATTTCATACCTTAAATTGCTTGTCTCTAATCCCAAAATATCAAAGTAATAATCTTTAAATTGATCGATAGGAACACCCTTAAAGCTCACTTCGCCATTCCCATTAGACACTTTAACAGCCAATACCTTATCAGGATTATCGGCCATTCTTAGCTCTACTGGAAGGTAAGGATATACTTTACTCTTATTCAAAGCTTGAGCATTACCTCTAGAGTAAATATACCCCAAGAAGTAATATTGTGTATTTGATTGACTCATCATATTTGTACTTCCTAATAAAGCAACAATAAACGTTGCAATTGCATAAAATCTCATTTTCGTTCTCATTTTCACTTTCTTAAAAAATAATTCAACAATACCATATCTTCCAAAGTTGCATTCTGATGTAATTGGCATGATTTAGTGTTTCCTTCATTCATTGATTGACTACAAAAGCTAGGACAACAAGGCAAATATTTACAGTTCTCACACTGTGGTGGTATTTTTGAAAAACAGTGGGATTGAAACTTTTCATAGTTCCATTGTACAATGCCACAGTCATTTAACATTCCGCACCGTTGTTCTTTACTGAAATCTCTAGAAGTACACTTAAAAACATCCCCGTTATAATTGATCACTAAAGAGTTTCCATAATCTGCATAGCAAAGATCATCTCTAATTGGCAAGCTTTGGACACTAACATTAAACCCCATACTTTTAATATCAATAACTTTTCTAAGCAAAAGGTCTAGGTCAATTGTTTTTTCGTCAATCTGCCATACCTTATGAAGAGATATGCGAGTGCGTTTTGGGTCAAGAGTTTTGAGGAATAAAAATAATTCATCCATATTCTCCAAAGTTGATGATGAGTAATTGCATCTAATATTAATGTTTGTCAATGGCAACAGATCTTGCAGTCTTCGTATGTTTTTTGTGATAATAGGAAAAGTAGGTACTTGGACATTGTTTTTATAGACTCTTGTTTGATTGTGCATGATGGAATCACCGTCAATTGTAATTTGGAACCCACTTTTAAGGTTTCTAATAACGTCAAGTAAATCTGGATTAACAATAGTACCATTTGTTGTAAAAAACACTTTCATATTGATGTTTTTTCTCTCACAAAAAACCTAGAAAGTTCAATGATCTTTATTATTTGCTTATACTCAATCATTGGCTCTCCACCGAAGAAACTAAGGAAAAGAGTTTTATACCTTACTAATTCATATTGGTACTCTATGTTATTCTTTATTGCTTCTATTAATCTATCTGTAATGTGGCTACCCTTTTTGTGATTCTGAAAGCAATACCAACATTTAAGATTACAATCAAGAGTTGGATTAATAATCATCATATAAGTGTCATTTTTAAGCCTTCTCTGTTGTCTTAAATCAAGCCAGATTTGCCTCTCATCTAAATCGTTGTTTTCTATAATAAATCCATTTTCTAACAAAGTGAGCACCTCATCATCTGACAATTGCTCTATAATAAAGTTACCTTTATGATTAATTACATCAAACCTTCTTCTGGAAAAACACACAAATGACTTAGAAATAGTATTAAATACCAATGTGTTATCCTCAATATCTGTCCTAAGATTATAATAACTTGTTTTCATACACTATTTCAGTTTCTCAAGGATGGGACGTCCCATCCTTGAGAAAAATGTAGCAAATTGAATCACGATTAACAAGAAGGGCAGTTGCCATTACAACCACAGTTCCCATTTGACTCTTCATCACCTCCACCAACTAACAGATCTATCAAGATACTGATAATAGTCTTTTTACCGCCTTTCCCTCCTACAAGGACACGCATTTCATTCTCCTCCATTTTTTCAAGGCAGAGAACTCGATCTCGGACATCAAAATTTTCTTCATACTTTTCTTTGTTAAATTATTAATACATACATACATACTATTGAGCTTTGTAAAAGTCTCTATCATTCTGTCATCATTCCTTAACGTATTTACCAATGGCAGATATTTATTCAGCATAAAGTTCAACTGTTTATGGGGAATTAGTTTAACGCACCTCTAATGGGATTAACACCCCATTTGGCAAAAGAATGTATTTTTTGCCATTAATGATAACAATCATTCCTTTTTTCCCTTTACTAGTGCTACAATTACCACCAGTTACTAATGATAGTTCAGTCGATGTCAATATATCTTTCATATTCTTCAAATAAAAATTGTTACGCCACAAATATAAGGAGACTATTTCAGATCTTACCTATCGAATCTAAACGATCTTCACTTGGATAGCTTTCTTTAGATTCAGTAGGTTTGGATTGGAAACCTTTGTTTATATTTGCTAGAATAGTCATTAATAACTGCTATCATTGATAAGTTAAGCTAAGCTATATGTATTCTAAAAAAGCAATACACCAAAATACACTTCTAGTTTGTTTCGCAATGTTATCCCTAATTGCTTTTGAGGGATATAGGATAGCAATGGATTACAATACGACTAAAAAGACAATCCAAAAGAAGGTAGATCAACTCCTAATCAACTCTGCGAAAAAATATGGACAAGAATTATTCCTTTCCAACATAACTAATTCCGAAAATGCTAGCTTCGCACTACAACCCTTAGAAATTGATTCTATTCCTATTGGTTTCAACGTAGCAACGCTAGACACCAACTTAAGTGATGGATTGGAAATGCTAATGATTACATCTGCAATAACAGAAGATTCTAATTTTCTCACTTCTTTTACGGACTCTTTGGTGGTTAATGGAGCTACATTAAATATTAAATCGCTTACTGTCTCCATAGAAGGAAGTGCTGTAGAAAAGCAAGAGGTAACACGTAAACTCAAGAATAACGGATGGGGAAGCTATAGTTTTTATAGCGAGTATCCCATTGTGATTGATAGCGATAGCCACACCCTCAAGATGTGGGGTAGCACCAATATGTTGCCAGAGCAAAGGGCACTGATACTGCTACTCTTTTTTATTCTGATTGTGGTATTTATTGTTGGATGGAGTTTTACCAGACTTATCCGACAGATAGAGCGGGTTCAACACTATCAACAGGTCAATGAGCAATACTTCTTTGGGTTAATCCATGACCTCAAGACTCCTCTTAGCTATACAAAAACCTTGCTAGATCGCATCCACATCACCTTAGTAGAGAAAGATGAAGGAGCAGCGGTGTTGGTCAACGAAGGTAATCTACAAGTTGATCGACTCGCTGCAAAAGTGAATGAATTACTTGCGATTCCTAAGCTCACTTCTTGTAGTGAAAAGGATTTTAAAGAGGGCTATTTGACTGATATTGTTGAGCAGATAGAGGACGAACTCATTTATACCTACTCCAACGTCTCACCCACTTTTAATGTCCATATAGATTCCGACAAAAGCTACTACCTGCCGATGGAGCACCTTACCATACTGCTCAGAATATTGATGGACAATGCGGTAAGATACTCAGGCGACACTCCTAAAGTCATCATTGATGTGGTAGAGCATGAGAAGCAGCTTATAATCTCAATCTCCGACAACGGAGGTGGGCTACCGATAGCACAAACTCAGCTACGCTTTTCAGAAAAAAGTGGAATAGAGACCATTGATGGCATTGTCAAAGGGCATGGTATAGGATTGATTACTGCTATTAGGATAATGAGTGCCCTTGGCGGTTGTCTCCTCTATGAACGGATAGAAGGAGGCAGCAAATTTACCATAGATATACCTATAAAGAAATGAATAAGACCAAAATACTCCTTGTAGACGACACCCTCTACTTCGGTGCTGAGATCAGCAATCAACTCAAGAGTATGGGCTATGAAATCATGTATATGAGTAATGGCGTAGGATTAGATAATGTCTTACTCGCCTTTCAGCCCGACCTGATTTTTATGGATATTGACCTCGGCAGTGGTATAAGTGGCATTGAACTCTGCCGAGAGATTGTAGCCCACCACCCCAACCTGCCAGTTATCCTGATCTCCTCAAGCACCGATGCCGACACTCGGGAGCAGGGCATTCGAGCTGGAGCTCAAGCCTTCGTGGGCAAGCCACTTACAGCCAACCTCCTCGAGGCCTATATCAATCTACACCTCCATAAGCGGAAAGAAGAGCGGTACCGAGCTCCCGAATACTCCTACAATGACCTCACAGCACTCTCCACACTCAAGATATCATTCCCAAGAGGGTTAATTTTTTACCCCAATGGCGAAGCAGTGAGTATCAGCCCTATCCCCTCCATCCTTCTTCGCCTCCTCATGGATAGGATAGGACAAGAGGTAAGATCCGAAGAGATCATTGATAAGATATGGGGTAAAAACTCCTCCATCAGCTCCACCTCAAGTCTCTATACTGCAATATCCTCGCTTCGGAAAGCCCTCTCCTACGATCGTAAGATAAGACTCCGAACTGTCCGGGGTATTGGCTACCGCCTAGATATTGAAGTATAACTGCTCTACATCTAGGCACATTAAAAAGCGACTGTTGCACGAAGGTGTGGTCATCTCCGTGCAACAGTCGCTTTTATATCATTCAACTAGACCCAGTAAATGTAGCAGAGGGTACCAGTAGCTATAAGGATCCACAAAGTAACCCCGAGAAAGAGAGCCTTTGCCCCGACTGACTTGAGCACATCACGAGACAACCCAGCACCAATAAAGAAGAGAGCTACATTTAGGCCTTGCTTAGAAACCTTGCTTACCACCTCTCCAAATGTAGGATAATCTCCCAATAGGAAAGTATTGATGAGCATTGCCAGGATAAAGAATAGGATAAACCTAGGGACAGCAATCTTTTGCCCTTTTTGTTTGAAAATAAACGAGGTGACTAATGCTAGGGGCACTATCCATAGGGCTCTAGTAAGTTTCACCGTGGTAGCCACTTGTAGAGCGACATCTCCATAAGCCTCTCCAGCTCCTACCACAGAGCTAGTATCGTGAATAGCAATAGCCGCCCATAATCCGAAGTCTTGCTGACTCATTCCTATTGCTCTACCGATAGGAGGGAAGATAAATAGAGCAATCGCATTGAGAATAAAAATAACTCCTAGTGCCACCGACATCTGCCCACTCTTAGCCCCCACAATCGGTCCCACAGCAGCAATAGCACTTCCACCACAGATCGCCGTACCAGAGCTAATCAAGTAACCGGTATTGGTATCTATCTTGAACACATACTTTCCTAGAAGCCAGCCCACCACCATGGTACCGATAACCGAAATAATAGTGAATACCATACCCTCCTTACCTGCTGCTACAGAGCTATAAAGGTTCATACCAAAACCGAGACCCACCACCGAGTACTGAAGTAGGTATTTGCTCATAGCCTTATTTAGCTTGGGGGCGATATTTCCGAATGAGAGTGCAAAGATAAGTCCGAGCAATAGTGCAATTGGTGGACTCACCCACGACCCTAGTGGTGCCAGGGTAGGAACATGGGTGCAGATCAACCCTAAGACCAGTACTCCAATTAAGGAGTAGTAGATGATCTCTTTATAATTCTTCATAGTCAAGTAAAAGAATAGAAATGGGGCGACTCGTCGTAGACAAACCGCCCCATTTAATTAATTTTCTAGCAATAGCTCTAGAAATTACTCCTCACTATTAGCCTTTTCAATCTTATCACGAAGTGCAGCAAGTGCATCGATATCACCTAGGGTAGACTTCTCTGCTTGAGCACTCTCCTGACGAATCATCTCACGAGTAGCTTGTGCAGCAGCTCTCTCCTCTTGGCGAGCTCCCTTCTCCTGATCCTCACGGATACGGCTGTGGCTAAGGATGATGCGCTTTGAGTCGCTATTGAATTCAATCACCTTAAAGTCAAGAGTCTCACCAAGCTCAGCTTGCTTGCCATCCTCCTTCACAAGGTGCTTAGGAGTTGCAAAGCCCTCAATTCCGTGAGGTAGCTCAATCACTGCGCCACGGTCTAGAAGCTCTACGATCTTACCTTGGTGAATAGTACCTACAGAGAATACAGTACCAAGGTTCTCCCATGGATCTGTAGTGGTCTGCTTGTGACCAAGGCTGAGACGACGGTTCTCCTTATCTATCTCAAGAACAACTACATCGATATCATCACCGATCTTTGTAAACTCACTTGGGTGCTTGATACGCTTAGTCCAAGAAAGGTCACTGATGTGGATTAGGCCATCGATACCATCCTCAAACTCTACGAAGATACCAAAGTTGGTAAAGTTGCGAACCTTAGCAGTGTGACGTGAACCTACAGGATACTTAGACTCAATATCAGCCCATGGATCAGGAGTCAATTGCTTGATACCTAGGCTCATCTTACGATCTTCACGATCTAGAGTAAGGATCTGTGCCTCTACCTTCTCACCCACCTTCAGAAGATCGTGTGGGCTACGTACGTGCTGAGTCCAAGACATCTCACTTACGTGAATAAGTCCCTCAACACCTGGTAGTACCTCTACAAATGCACCATACTCAGTAATCACTACTACAGTACCCTCTACCTTATCGCCAACCTTCAGATTCTCATCAAGGCTGTCCCATGGGTGTGGAGTGAGCTGCTTCAGACCAAGGGCGATACGATTACGCTCCTCGTCAAAGTCTAGGATCACCACATTGATCTTCTCGTCAAGAGAAACCACCTCCTCTGGAGTGCGGATACGACCCCATGATAGGTCGGTAATATGGATAAGACCATCCACACCACCAAGATCGATAAACGCACCGTAAGGTACAATATTCTTAACCGTACCCTCAAGTACCTGACCCTTCTCAAGCTTAGAGATGATCTCAGACCTCTGAGCCTCAAGCTCCTCTTCGATCAGTGCCTTGTGTGATACAACTACATTCTTATACTCCTCATTAACCTTGATGATACGGAATTCCATAGTCTTTCCAACAAACTCATCAAAGTCGCGGATAGGCTTCACATCAATCTGAGAACCTGGTAGGAATGCCTCGATACCAAAGATCTCTACGATCATACCACCGCGAGTGCGGTTCTTGATGAAGCCCTTAACAACCTCTTGCTTCTCCATTGCCTCGTTGATACGCTCCCAAGCACGTGCCTGCATAGCTTTACGATGCGAAAGGATTAGCTGACCCTCCTTGTTCTCTTGTACCTCAACATAAACCTCTACCTTGTCTCCAACAGCTAAGTCGGGATTGTAGCGGAACTCCGCTGATGATACAACTCCAAAAGACTTAAAACCTACGTCGACAATAACTTCGCGCTTAGAGATAGACTCTACCGTACCAGTCACAATCTCGCCTTCAGAAACCTCTCCCATTGTAGCAGCGTACTGCTCTTCCATCTTCTTGATGCTCTCAGGAGACTCCTCCGTAGCGCGCTCGAAGCTGTCCCAATCAAAGCCTTCCAAAGGCTTTACTTCTTCGTAGTAATTTTTCATTTAAAAAATTGGTGAATAAAATAATGTTACATCTCTACCTTGACAATGCAAGGCTTTATCTTTAGTTTCCACCCTATTTCTCTTGTATAGAGTACAAACTTTTGCAAAGATAGATAAAAAGTTTGGTCTATACAATATATTAACCGCTTAAAGTCCAACCACCCTTGCAAGCAGTGTGGGTTCTCTTTTCGGAAGTTGAAGAATGAAATCGTTGGAACGCAGGCACGAGGACTTGCAAGACCGCATCCTTAAACTTGAAGACGAAGCCCGACAACAGGAACGGCAACAAGCCGAACAGATACAGAAGATAAGAAACGCTTACGAGCAACAGCACCGCAAGCTGTCGGAATTTACGGATTTTGTCAAACGCTATTTCCCGTATGTGGAGAAGCTGATGCCTATAATAAACTTCCTGCGTGACCGATTGGGGTTCAATGACGGAATAATCAGAAGACTGTACGAGTTCAAGGAGCTCAGAATAAAAGGTGAACTCTAATCTTCCGAATTCAACCGAAGTTTTGATACCCGACATTCCGTCTGCTCCGTCAAACAGGATGAAAGCGGTAAATTCGATTTCAAGATAGACGGGGTTTCACACATGTGCTGGTTCAGAAAGAAAATAAATGAGTTTAGAGAAATCATCGGAATACCGAAGCCAAGACAAACACAAAACAAAAGTATAAAACTATAAAAAGATAGCCAGTTATTATTTGTATTCATAGGGATAACGGGCTGTCTTTGATGCGTATTCTCCGCTATCTATGGATTGTAGGTATCTTAAAATTTGCTTACTCTCAATATTGCGCATAAAGTTCTCCATATATGTCCAATCAGTCATACCATTGGGATCGATAGGGAGCGTAATAATTTCTTTGGATAAACGAGTGGCACTCCGTTATATCCAAAATTATACTTCCCTCTAACACGGTCAGCAATGGCTGTAATGAATGTTCCTGTATATCTATCGAGACGTTTGTTATAGCCTCAAGTCATATCAGATGTAGCTACGAAATCCTCTGCCTTGTAAACAGAATATCCCATTGAACCCTCACCATTGCGAATAAAGGCGATGCAATTCCCTTTTTGGACTGTGCTTTTATCTCTGTTTACAAAACATAGCACTCCATTGTTTTGATTGGTTGCTCCAAGATAACTTATGCCATCATCTGATTTCTCAATATGATTAAGCCATTTGGATTTACCGGCAACAAGTGTTGGAAACAAATCTCGCAATAGGAAGTTCTTCCAATTTACCCCCCCCGATTTCATTTGTTAATATTTAATCGTCCCTTAAAGACTTTAAGCGTAGTATTGAGTATATTATGTTCAACCTCTTTCATAAATGCAGACATAAAGGCAAAATCAATCTCACCCTTATCTGTAGCAGGTAACAATAACTTTTCACGTTTTATGCGTTCGTCATTGATTTCTCGATTAAAACTATACTTTTCTGATAATCTATTGATAATCGGAATCATAAACAAGTAAGCATATTTATCAAGCCCATCACGTTTTAATTTGGTTACATGGTCACTTGCCACAAAAGTGTATTGATGATAAAATGCACACCCAACACTACCACTATTTGCTAATGTTAGACAATTATTAAACCTCCTTACGCTGCCATCGTTTCCAATGAATCCGTCAATACCATTATTGAGAGATGTTGATGATACATATGGAGTTTGTCCGTCCTTATGGTCAGCTTTTTTAAGACGCTTACCTCGTTGTATCTCGGTAAAAACTTCTGTGAAGTAAAAAGCTTTCCAATTAGAGCATAGCGATTTACCCCCCCCCAGTATATTGTTGATTATCAGCCGATTGCATAACTTTTCTATTGTAGGTTTTAAAATTTGTTGTTCTTTTTGCTTCATATAGGCTTCCATAAAAGCCCAATTGGGATTATTATTGGTATCAACAGGAAGTAATATTCTTTGTCTTTTTAAACGTCCTGTTCCCATTTTATATCCATAGCCATATTTCTCTCGCTGTTTTGTGATACACATAGAAATGAATAGAGAAATATATCTGTTGTTCTTTTTAGGACGCAATTTACGAGTGTCATTTCCGTATAAGGCTTGATATGGATGATAAAAACAATAACCGACTGAACCATTCCTATTTACTGAAAGACAGCCACTTTCAAGCGTTTCATTATTATTCGCCACAAAATAACCTATACCATTATTATTCGCTGTGGCAGTAATATAAGGCACAAGTCCATCTATACGTTCTTTTTCGTAGATGTCTCGTCCTGAAATTATTTCAGCAACATCCTCAATAAAGAACGCATCCCAATTTTTAGATTCCAAAGACAGTTTTTTCATTTGGGCCTCCGTTCTTTATATCTTCAAATAAATACGCTCTGCCATGAGTAATCATGTTGAACTCAAATGTCAGATAATCAGCCATTGTATTCTCAAAATCCTTTTCTGATGGTATTTCGTCATTAAAGTAATAGAATGCATGAAGCCACTCATCTTCAGCCTCAATAGTTGTTTCGACACAGAACTTAGTTTCAGACTCAATTCGCCCAAACCACACATCAAGAAGGTGTTGGCGTTTATCCTTAGCACTTGTAGTTTCTTCCAATCCTATATGTTTACTAACGATAAATCCATCATCTTCAAAATTGATGAATTTACACATATGCTTTTTGTCGTGTGGTATTCCTGCCGTGAAAACTGCAATACAAGGATTCGTCCCTACACCGTAAAAGGTGTTCTTATTAAGCGTAATAACACCTTCCAATGTATGATGTTTTAAAATGCTATTCTTTATGCTCTGTTCCTCCTTACTCTTGCCTGTGACAGATGACTGAGGAACGATGACAATAGCCTTTGCACCTTCCGTCAAAGAGTCAAGTAAATGTTCCGTAAAACTTATCTCAAATAAATCAGGGTTACTTTTTGACCCTTGAGAATACGGAGGGTTCATCATTCCCACTGTGCAGCCTTTCAACTGTAATTGGTTGGTGTTCTGCTTCAGAAAATCCAAATTATGCAGATTACTTTTGCCATCGCCACGCAAAATCATATTGGTGGTTGCAATGGTAAACATATACGATTGCAACTCAATTCCAAATAATTGGTCTCGTTTGATACTCCGTCGCAGACTTTCATCATCTGTCATTTTCACCATTTTGTGCATTGCTGCAATGAGAAAACCCGCTGTACCACAACATGGATCCAAAACCTTGTCAGTTGGTTTAAGTTGTGCCAATTCACAGAATAGTTCAGTTATATGTTTGGGTGTAAGCACTATTCCCAATGTTTGACCATCACCACCTGAATACGACATAAACTCTCCATAAAACCGCCCAAGATAGTCTTCGGCTGAATTATGATATCTGATGTTTTTGTATATGCTATTGTATAAAAACTCGGTATAATGTTTTAATGGAGTTTTGCCTAATGTATCATCTTTTTGGTTTATTTTGGTCGTATCTTTTATTACAGAGAACTGGCTTAGTAACTTATCACGTTTTGTGTCAGGAGTTACATTTGCTCTTGCCAAATTACTATTTATGGCTTCGCATATTTTTTGTCCATCGGTTTTTATAGAATCTCCGATTAACGATTCAATAGAGAATGTTTTATACTCAATTTCTCGTAAAGCAAGCATTATCCCCGATACTACTAATGGCTTTTGTTCTGTTGTCAAATTTCCATAGTTACGCAGGTCATTATGTAACTTTTCTGCATCTTTGAGAATTTCGGCTGTTGTCTTTTCTACATCAGTTTCTTCACGTAGTATTTCTTTAAGATAATACTCATCAATATTCAATTCACTGAAAGAGATAAAGGTTTCAACATCTGCCAATTCTTGATAATCACCTCTCTCATTTACAAATAGAGGCGTAATGCGATGATGTTTTTCGTTTCCTGATACACCAAATGCCAAAATCTTGGTATAAGAAGTATTTGCTGCTAAATGTAACGCATAAAAAAGAGCACCATTCACTGCATAGTCTTTCACCGCTTTAACCTCTTGCGACAGCAAAGCTTTTTTGTCTCTATATTCGTGTTTATCAAGAGATGCCTTATCCTCAATAACAAGAATAAAATCTTTGACTACCCCACAATATTCGGGATAGCCAGCATTACCTGTTTTAGATTTTGATGCAGTTTTCAAAGCCACATCAATCTCTTTTATGTCGCAACCTTGGGCTGTTAAATGGATATTGGCTTCTTGCAATAGTTCGTAAACCCACAAGTCTGTCTTAACCTCTTTTTTCGCCATGTGGTGCTTGTTCTTTTATTTGGTTTGGCACAAGTAAATCTCGTACATCAAAGTTCAAAATGTCTGCAATTTGATATAGAACGGAAATAGGTGGTTGGACTTTATTAGTAGCATAGAGATTTACCATATTGAAACTTTTGCCAAGTCTGTCAGCCAATTCTATTTGGATAATACCTCTTGCTTCTAAAAGCTCTTCTATCCTATTCATATCTGACATCTTTATTTGAATGTGCAAAGTTACACAATTTTATTTGGTATCTCGAAATGAATATGTACTTTTGTGTGTTGAAACGAGTTACTTGAAAGCATTTTAATGCTAAACGCCACAGATTTCATAGTTGCCAAGTCATTACCTCAAAAATGGGTAATTCTCCCAAAGTCCTTTGTATAAGGCACTAACAGACGTTTTCCAGAATTAGATAAAAAGTTTGGTCTATACAATATATTAATCGCTTAAAGTCCAAAAGATTAGCCAATCATTTGATCTTAGAGAAGAATTATCGGAGAAATATCCAACGAAAATGTTTCCTGTATCAACCGAAAATGTTTCATGTACCAAACGAAAATGTTTCTCGTATCAAACGTAAATGTTTCTCGTACCAAACAGAAATGTTTCATACATTAAAAAAAATGTGGCGTATAGGTCAAAAATGTTGGTGAGAATCACATAGTCAAGTCGTTTTTTCAAATACACAACCAAGATTATCTTCTTTGATTACTGATATACCCTGCTCATTATCATTGTGTTATGTTGTATCTCCATAGTCACTTGGACGATATCCCCTATGCCTCAAAAACACAAAAACAACCGTTCAAAACTTTCAATCTCCTGAGATGCCCTTTGCGAAAGGCTTCTGAAAGGGTCTCACCAACACTTTTGACCTATAAGCCAAAAATGTTTCTCGTATCAAACAAAATGACTTCATATACCAAATAAATATGTCACTAAATTCAACTATAAATCCATGATTTAGCAAGCCGAAAGTTGAGTTGCAACTAAGCAATCGCCGAGTTGCAACTAAGCAA
>NZ_HF988886.1:0-9356 GCF_000435035.1 Porphyromonas sp. CAG:1061
CTCCATACTTCTCAGTTGGTAGTGCTTTGATTTATCGTAAATAGGTGTTACAACTTGAGCTGACAACTTACTGCTCCCAATAAAAGCACAGACTGCTAGAATTAATATAGTCCTTTTCATTTTGAATATTCAGCTATTATTTTATTGGCAATTTTTGCCTTGTCAATTATGTTGTCTTGGTACTTGATCCCTTGTAGAGCAATATATCCCTGAACCATAAACGTACAGTTCCTAAGAATTTGATTAATACTAGTAACCCTTGTTTGCAACTCAAGTATTACCTCTGCGATAGCAGCTGCATCTGCTTTAAGTAGTGGAATCTTTTTAATTGTTGCGGATAAATACTGACACTCTATTTGGATACCTTCAATGGCTTTCGCATACTCATTGATAACATAGATGTTTTTTAGTTCCCTTGTTTGCCTAATGAATGTACTAATTAGCGGATATGTCGCTTTTATTTCATTCGCTAGTTGTAATGCCGACAGAGCCGTACTTCCCCAAGCTGAAATAATAGAGTACCTCGCTGATAACTCTTTGTTTAGTTGTTCGTACTTTTCATAGACATTTGAAGCCGTTTTTGTTATAGCAGAATGCTTGACTTCATTTTTTGTCCTTTCATCTAGTTTGTCATACTTCCTCTTGTGAAAGTGAATTAATAGCTCGACGGTTGGAATATCCATTGGTTTGGCTACACTTTGACCTTGGCATGTGACAATAGGGAAGATAAGCAGACCAAGTAACAAAATCAATTTTTCCATAGTTTTATAATATCATTGCAAATTTCTTCTCCAAAAGAATAGTTGGAGTACGTTAGAGGGGCAATTTTTAATGCAATTTCTGATAGCGAGTTAGTGTACTGTATCTCAAATTGCATTTGCTTAATCTTGAAGATAACTATATCCATATCGTAACAGCAGCGCTCAAAAAAAGCAAGTCGTTCTTGTGGCTCTAGAAGATTCATAGAAGCCTTAGGCTTTTTCGGTAGTCCTGGTAAGCTGAAACGTGCATCTACCACAACTGATATCATACTGCTTGAAATGCCGTAAATATCAGTAGATAATGAAGTGATAGTGCGAGCCGAGCCTATAGCACCCTTAGGGTTTTCCTTTAATGCCTTAGCCAGTAATTCAAGTTCTTTAGTGGCTCTCTTAAATTTTAAAAGAAATAGTCTCATTGCTGGACCTTCTTTCTTAAAAGCGGATATATCTTGTTGTGTCTTGTCTACTTTGTCAAGGTGTCGCTCAATTACAGCCATCATTTTCTTGACGCTATTTTGCTCCTTTTTCATTTCTTTGAACTCGGAGCCAATAAGCTCTTCTTGTGCTACAGCAGCAGCTCCATTTTTCCCTACTTGTTCAACTGATGTTTTGTCGATTACAAGATTTTGGGCAAAAGCAGTGCTACAGCTTACAGCCATAAGGAGTATAAGTATTAGTCTATTCATTGTCCATTACCGTTTTTGAAAAGTCCATAATCTTTTGTATCCCTGATGTTTTCCAGTCATCGCAGAAATGTTTGATAGCAAGTGAAATGTCACCATAACGCTTCCTATAGCGTGTTAATGCGTCTTTTTCTACCTTTTCTGTTGTATAAGCCATATAGCATTCGGGGCTTTCTTCCACTCCGTATACCTCTCCATACTGCCCTCTTCTTATGTATACTTCTTTGAACGCACCTCTTCCTGATTTGTTATCTAGATTGTTTATGGTCCATATCTTTGAGCATTCTACCTCAGTTAAGCCGAGTAAAGCTTTAACCTCCCCAAATCTGTCTTTTAGCTTCGTTTGGTCAAGTAGAATTACTATTTCTGAATTGTTAATGATTGCACTTTTTACTATGTTAGATGAGATAATATCCTCTATCTCTTGAGTTACTACTCCTACAATACCCCAAAACTTTCGTACAGTTTTATAGAGATAGAGTATATATCCTGCCATAAGGTCCGATGCGATCGCTTTCCAAGCTTCTTCTATGATAAGGGCTTTTCGATTTCTCTTTAACCTCATTTTCTGTAGGAACAAGTCCATAATTATTAGAGTTACAATAGGGAAAAGAGTTTTATCATCTTTGATGGCATCTATTTCAAAGACAACAAATTTCTCGTCAAAAAGAGAGGTGTCCATATTCTCATTGAGGGTACGCTCCATTGCTCCTCCTTTGTAGAACTTTGATAGCAAAAAGCGAAACTCGTCAATGTCAAAGTCAATTTTGCTCTCCTCTTGGAGAAATGGAATGTATTGTAGGGCGAACTCAAAGAATGAATTGAAGTTTAACTCGCTAACTTTTATGTTGCGTAACTCCTCTTCTTCTTTGCTGATTTCGTAGAGTATAATAGCCATTGTTTCGTCTTCATCAATAGCGTATTTGTCTCTAATCTCTTCAATTTTATGTCTTGCTGTATCTACTTCAGCTTCGCTGTTTCCCTTTTGTTCATTGAATTGTTGGAGCATTTTTATTCTCCTCCTTGCCGTAGACTGCTTTACTTCTAAGCTTTCTTCTTTACGTTTGTTACGCATTTCAAGCATAAGTACACTTTTGCGTCTATCTTTTTGCTCGTCTGAATACTTTTCAAAAGGTTCAAAGTAAAACTGGTAGTATGCTTCGATTGTCCGCTGGATAAATTCATCCTCTACAGAAGAAATACTCCCAGATGCTCCTTTCCATATCACAAATATTAGGGATTTTAGGAAGTTTATTTTCTCAATGTTTAATTCCTCTCTTTTTATCTGAAATGGATTCATTGAGATAGGGGCTTCTTCTCGATATGAGATGTATTTCCCGCCAAGATATGAACAAAGACCCTCATAAGAGTGTCCTGTATCTATCATTATTACGTCTGTATTTTGCTGGTAAAGTTGTCTAACAACGCTGTTCATATGAAAACTTTTGCCACTACCCGAAGGACCAAGACAAAAGAAGTTGCTATTTGTTGTCAGTTTTTCTTTGCCCTCTTTTCCAGTGAAATCAATACCTTTGGGAATGCCAGCACGATTTGTATAATAGACTTTGAGTGGGGTGTCTTCGTCTAAGTATTCAACCTCTTTATATTGTAGGCAACCTGCTACATCGTTTAGAGTTATAAATCTATCATAATCTGGGTTAGTCCAATAAGCACAACCTGGTAATGAACACATAAATAGCTCAAGCTGGTTGTAGTTGGATTTTGATAGCCGTATGCCACGATTTCCAAAAGCTGATTCTAGATAGTTTTGCACCTTATCTAAATTCTTACCAACTGTAAGAATACTATAGTGCATATAGACATACATTTTGTTGTCTGCTTCAACGGCTTTTTGAACAGCCTTAATGTCTTCAGCTGCTATTGTGTTGGCAGTAGAAGGAAGTGATGAGTGTCTGTTTAATTTTTTCGCTAGTCGAGCTGCTTCGGTTTTCTGATTAGGGATAAAAATAGATTGATTGTAGACAAGAGTATCTACTTCAGGTACTTTGTCTAGAAACGATACAAGATCTTCAACATACATACTCCCATTTAGGTCTTTACTTGCTAAAGGGCTAATTTCATTTGGCATATCTACAATGTCAATATCTACCAATGATGTACACTCTACACCTCTATCGTCTAAGTACAGCTGTTGATCAGTGGCTAGGATATTGGAAAGTGAGAAATGCCTGTCTGTATAGTTCATACAGAAATAGCGATATAGGAAGTCGCTAACTTCATTCTTGGAAAGTAGAGTTGGGCTAAATGACGAAGTAGACAATAGCTCTTTTACCTTACTAACCTTTTCCCAAAAGTTTTTCCATAAGACAGGGTCATATTGGAATCCACCTTTTTTTCGTTCTTGTGTTAATGTAAAGTAGCTTGTATGCTTAGTATATGTTCTCCCCTCAAAGTAATTGAAGTAGCTTTGCTGGAGAAAGTCTTCTGAATCTGGGGCTTTAAAAGGCTCTTTTGAGAAGATGTCGTGCTTTTGAACGCAGTATCCTACATCAAGAGTCTTTATTAAGTTCTCTATGAAACTATTATATTCATCATATTTTATTGGGTCGGAGGAGTACTTTTTTATTGGATTTACAACACGAAAAATCACAGAGTATTCTCCATTCTTATTGTACACGACACCACAGCCATCAACTTCGTCAACGGATAAATATGGAGCTTGAAGTCTTTGTTTTTTACTCATATTCAAATATCATTTCTGACTGATTATTGAAGTGATAATATGGATGCCTTTGTCTACCTTTTTAGAATGCAGCCCTTTCTTCATGTTCTTGAATATCCAATAACCCACAGATGATGGGATGGCTATTAGTGCAATGAATGCAGTACCAATACCAACGACTATAAAAAGTATAATAAAGACTACTATGGTAGCTAAAACTCCACCTAGTCCGTACCATACATATCGACCTTTTAAGCCCATAAATTCAAGGGGTTTTTGTAACCCCTTGAATACTTTATAGGCTCTTATGTCTGCCATACTTAGTTGAAAAACGCAGGTAAAGCAGTGGCTGCAATGACAAGGAATACGCAAGCTCCGACAACCATCATAATTGACTTCTTGACGTCTTGCTCTTCATTGTTCATCTTCATATACACACTCAATGCTCCCACCAGAGCTACTACTCCTGCAATTGCATATACGAGCTTTTGTACCAATGGTACATAGCTCTTGATAGTGGTTGTTGCTGTTGAGATTGCAGCACCACCTGGACCTTGTGCATAGAGATCTGGTGATGCCACGCAAAGGCACACAAAGGCAGCCATTAGGGCTAGTTTAAGCCCTTTCTTGTTAGTTGATACTAATTTCATAAACTTTTCTTCTTGTTATATTGAAATGTTAGAAAATAATTGTTTGCCTGCTTCACAGGCTTCTTTTGTATAGAATACTTTTATCTCAAGATCACTTAATGAGCAATTCGTTATTGTTGAATGACTATTGTATTTGTTGCTCGAATTGTCTCCTTCTACTTCTTCTGTGTTAGTGCTAGTGTCTTTATCACTATCTACAACTGTAGGGGAAAAAGTGACCATACCCATTGTAACTGCAATTGGGGGTTCTACCTTTATTTCAATAGGCTTAAATGGGTGTCTCTCGCTCCTAAAGTTAGTTTGTTTCTCAGGCCTTAATGCGATAAATGCATAGTAGGCAATAAGTGCGACTAAGCATATGATAACAAATACGGAAAAAGTCATTGTTGCAATCTATCTAATACGTCTTTTATGTTTGATGAAATGCTTTCTGAGTTTTCGTCAAAGTATTGAGCGATGATTTGATTAACAATCTGAGTTCGTGACACAGATTCAACTTCATCACTTATTCGCATAAGGTCTATTCTCTTTCTGTTTTCCTCAGTAAGCTGAACACGGCACAAACCATAGGCTGGAGGAGTATATTCTTTTATGCTTTTTTGATTTGCTAAAGTCTCTTTTCCCCTATTGTTATTGTCCGCTGTTCCTCTTTGTACAGAGCTTGTCAATGCACCTAAATTAATATCACTCATATATTGTCCTTAATCCATTTAAAGCTTTCTTCAACTGCTTTTTCCTGCTCTCTGTTTATGCTAATGCTATTTACTCTTGCTAGGCATTGTAGCTCCTTAATGAATGGTGCTACATCTCCATACTGTTTAAAAATCTCTTCAGTCTGAGCAAATATTTCCTTTTCATCTTTCTTACCTAGTCCTAATCGTATTCTATTTGGAATAAATATCTGTTTTGGAGCTGTTTTATAATGCCTTAGAAGATTTTGCAGAACTACAATGAATGTGCCAGTGGAGTCAAGCGACTTCCTTTCGTATTGAAATGGACAGATAATACAGTCAGCTAGTACTAGGAATGGTACCAATCCATTTTCACTGAGATTGCCTGGTGCGTCAATTAGTATGAACGCATCTTTGTTGTCTATCTTTAGCTGATTTAGAGTGTCTATTATTTCTTGAGTGGGAGTATCAATCTCGTAATGGATTACCTCGTAGTTAAACGATTGATTATCCATTAAAGATTTGTCTCGCTCTCTTTGATAGTATATGGTGCCTTGCCTGTCTAAGTCAATGACTAAGACTTTTTCTCCTATTGAAGAAAGCCAATTAGCAAAGAGCAACGCAAGCGAACTCTTTCCGACTCCTCCTTTTTGATTGGCGAATGTAATAAGCATTGTGTCCTTTCCTTATGTAAATGCTACTTTATGTACATATGGCGATATAATTAAACGTGGCGTTTAACCATATTGCCAATGCAAACTTATTGCTGTTTATCCACGTAAAAAAGACTTTTTTAACCAGCGTGATAATGCGTGAATAATAGTGAGAAAGTATTAACTCCTTGCCGTCGTTTATTTCTTGTTTTTACTTTTGCTTTTAAGTAGCTCAGTAACATCTTGACGATTAAAAAGCAACCTGCCATTGACCTTGCAATAAGGTAGTTTTCCTGCTGACACCCAATTGTAGATGCTTCCTTGGCTAACTTTTAACAAGCGAGCAGCATCTCTTACGTCTAGCATTTCTGATACAGGTATAGTATCACGGTTACGCTCAAGTAGCAAATCTAGTTTTTCTTCAATCCTGTCTAGTGTCCTAACAAGTCTTTCAGGACTGCTGATTATCTCTTTTAATAGACTATACTCCATAATTAATCCTCATTGATTTCGTAATTGCTAGGCAAAGCTTCTTGAACTACTTGTCCATCTTTTTCTATGGTGACTACGCCTGTATCCATATCGATCCATTCTCCATCTGATGCTCCAGGTATGGATAATGCGGGGTGTTCAATTCTTTTACGCTTAAAATTCGCAGTCTTACCATTGTATGCAATGTTGTAATTGAGTTGGTCATAGTTGAAGGTAAGATCCATTCGGAGAGGTTGGCGGTCATATCTATTACCGTCTTCTCTAATCACAATGTTTCTTTGCACAAGCCCTTTGAGAGCTTTGCTCGTTTGTGATTTGCTAAGGCATAAAGCTTCACCGAGTTCGTCTAGGTTGGTACGAACACTACAATCCATACCCGCAGAACCAATGAGTAGCAGAAGTAAGTTGAGTTCGTTCTTTGTCAGTTTGCAATGCATAGCAATTGCTGTAAATGCTTTCTGAAATACGGTTATAAATCCACCATTATTAAACTTGTGTTTTTTTGGTAGCCTTACATCTACGTAACCATCAACATATTCTTTTGTCTCATAAATAACCTGATGAGTTATTGTTCGATTCCCATACTCGTCTACCTCTACTTTGTTGTGCAAGCTTTGGCCTGCGAGGTATGATTTTTGATTCTTTCCCATTTTAGTATTCAACTTCGTATTGTTTCTTTGTGAGAAACGATGTTTCTTTATCAGCAATGTTATTTACCCTAGAGAAATACCTCGTATTTCTATCCTGGCAACGATGTTTCTGTGAGAGAAATTTTTTTTCTCTCACGGAAATGGATGTAGCGTAACCATCGGGGTTCTCTAACTGTCCTATCGTTATCGTTATATAGCAAGTGATATTTTGCTTCATAATTGATTGTGGAATGCCTAGGTATAGACGCTTCTATATACTTTATATCTCTAGTAGCTTTCTATAGGTTTCAAGCCTTTCTAGCATGCTTATCTTACTAAGGTTACGAACCTTAAATCGATTTTTCCTAATGGCTTCTGATACGTCATCATAGTTGTATACAACTTGACCGCTATGTCCTTTTGTATAGTCTAAGCGATTCTCTTTCCTTGCTCTGTACAAAGTCGTGCGTGAACACTTAAAGATTACCTGCATATCTTCATCTGAAAGAAGTAAGTCGCTTTGATGCCTTTTTCCCAAGTACATATTAAACTCTTCTGTTATCTCAGTGAGATCTGTAATTGTTGATTTCATACTATATGTTTTTCGTGTTGTAGAACATTATTTAATAGGCTCATTTCTTTGGCTACTTTCGCTGGTAAGATACGAGCGTAGATCTGTGTTGTGCTTAGCTTTTTATGACCTAATATTTTTGCCACAGTCTCAATGCTTACCCCTTTGGTAAGAGCTAATGTGCCGAAAGTATGTCGTGCGAGGTGGAAGGATAGATTTTTATCAATGCCACAAATCTGTTGTACTTCCTTGAGCTGTCTATTGATTACTTGGTTACAAGGAATAGGTAGTAGACGACCATCGTTAAGCATCTTGTCCTCATACTTTTCAAGGATAGCAAGTGCCTGTGGCAATAGTGGAATTGTACAGGCTTCTTTCGTCTTCTTCCTTTTTAGAAGAAGCCACTTCTCTCCATTAGAATGAGCGATGTTCTCCTTCTTGAGCTGTGCGACATCACAGTATGCTAGACCTGTAAAACAAGAGAAAACAAACGCATCTCGTGTGAAGTCTAGGTGCTTCTGTTGAATATCAGTTTTCATCAGTCGCGCAAGTTCTGTCTCGTCCAAGAAGCCCCTATCTACTTTCTCTTCGTTATAGGCTATCCCATTGAAAGGATCTCGAGTGAGAGTGCCGATGTCCATGGCTTTGTCTGTGGCTCTACCAAGCCAGCGTAAATACTTAATGTGGTTGTTGTGTGAGAACCCCAATGTCTTTAATAGGTATTCTTCATAGGCACTAATTAGTGGTCGTGTTATCTCGTCCACTCTTAAGTCCTTACGACTATATTCAAATGATAGGAAATTCATAAAGACACGTGAGTAGGTATGGTGACGTTCTAATGTACCTTTGGTGATTTTTTCATTGATGTAATCTTTTTTGCTCTCTTCTAATAGCTCATTAAATAGTACAGATACATACTGCAGAGATACTTTCTTTCCCTTTAGTTCTTCTTTAAGGTTGTCTAGGGTAAGCCTACCATTGTTGTCTAAGAGTTCAGCCAATAGCTGAATCTTTGTTTCTAGTCTATTCAGCTCCATATTGATTTCTTTGGCTTCGGAGCTGTTCCCTATAGCCCTTCCTTGATGAAATAGACTAGGATCTATGGACAATCCTACTTGTCCAAAGCTTTTGCGTTCCCTATTAAAGGAAACTCTGAGCATAATAGGGCTTTTGCCCTGCTTCTGCTTGTTGCTCCTGAGGTAGAAGCTGACAGTTGGTTTTACTTCTCTTTTCATTTCTCTTTCTAGTTATAGTGTTATACATTCTATTACTAGGAGAGAAAACCAGCTGGAGACTTTTTTGGCTACATTTATATCTACAAAATGTGTGTAGCCATTATGTAGCCATTGAAATTTTAGGTTATTGGAATTTTATTGCAACACGTATGAAACACGTATGGAAATCAGTCATTTATAAAATGCACTTTTTGTCGGTTTCGTGTTTCATTGGACGAGTTAAACAAAAAAATAAGCATCGTAAGTTATTGACTTACAATGCTTATTGGTTTTGTCTTGGTGTGAAAATCACCAATTCTGCGGTATGGACGGGACTCGAACCCGCGAC
>NZ_HF988887.1:0-6731 GCF_000435035.1 Porphyromonas sp. CAG:1061
ACGCCTACACGACGGCGGATGCAATCCCAAGCACTATCGCCATCCAGCACGATGAAGTTGGCATCGCGGCCTACCTCTATACCGTATTGGTCGTGGATATTCATACACTTCGCACCATTGTAGGTGATCATATCAAAGGCGGTCTCTACCTCCTTAGGGCTAGCGTACTGTGATAGGTGGATAGCATTGTCAAGGATGTTCATCATATTACCACTACCGAGTGGGTACCAAGGGTCATTGATAGAGTCTTGGGCCAATGCAATGTTGATGCCCATCTCCATAAACTCCTTGATACGAGTAAGGCCTCGGCGCTTTGGATAGGTGTCTTGCCTTCCCTGTAGATAAGCATTCTCGGTAGGGCAGGAGATGAAGTTCATCTTGCTACGCTTAAACATATCAAACATCCTATAGGCGTAGGAGTTATCGGCCGAACCAAAGGAGCAGGTGTGGCTAGCGGTGGTCTTCTCACCATAATCCTCAAGGTAGACTAGGGCGTTGAGAATCTCCACAAAGCGTGCCATGACATCGTCGGTCTCATCGCAGTGTACGTCGATGAGTACATTGTACTTCATGGCTAGCTCTACAATGTCGTGGATAGACTTCTCGCCAAACTCGCGTGCTGGCTCGTAGTGAGGAATGCCACCGATCACATCGGCACCCATCTTTAGAGCCTCCTCTACTAGCTCCTTACCACCTTTGTAGGTGTACATACCATTCTGTGGGAAGGCTACTACCTGGATATCAACGATGTCTTTCATCTCCTCCTTGAGCTCCATGATGGCTTTGAACCCGGTGAACTTAGGGTCAGTGACGTCTGTCTGTGCTCTGATGAATTGCACCCCTTGTGATACCTCGTCTTCAATACCCTTGCGAGCTAGTCGCTTTACGCCATCAATGGTCATGGTGGCTTTGTACTTTGGCCAGTTTTCGATCGCCTCGAAGAGTGTGCCCGAAGCTGCTCCCAGCCCCTCCATCTCGGAGACAGTGTAGACGTAGTCTAGGTGAAGGTGTGGATCTACATAAGGAGGCAATACAAACTTGCCATTGAGGTCTATCTCCTCATCGCACTTGGGAAGGTTGGTACCGATCTGAGTGATCTTACCGTTCTCCACGATGATCTCACTTGCAGAACTATTCCGATAGATTTTCGCGTTAAAGAATTTCTTTTTCATAAGCATACGTCTTAATGGGTTACTAATTACCTATTCTCAAATATACCCATTTTATTTGGAAGTATATTACATTTTAGCATAGTTTGAGAATGTTGCACGAAGTGACATTCTCGGACATTTACTAAAATGTGCTTAGACTTTGCACGAAGGATGAGATGTAAGGCGCTGAGGATGAGGGCGAAGGGAGCGTACTCGCGTACGTGACCGAGCCCGAATTCCGAAAGCAACGAAGCAGATCGCTTTCGTGCAACAGTCTCGTTTGTGATTAGATGTTGTTGCAAAAGAAAGGCGGTACCACACGAGGTGATACCGCCTTTGTCATATAACTAGCTTATTAATTAGTAAAGGATCGGGCGAATCTCTACGCGACGTCCCTTTGGATACTTACTCTTGGTATCCTTCATGGAGTCGATGCCAGAGGGGATTACCTCTAGTCGATCGCGTGCAATTCCTTTGCTAGTGATATAGTCTGCCACTGCATTTACTCTACGGCCAGAGAGCTTATTATTGTAGCTCATCTTGCCCTCTGGAGAGGCGTATCCACGAAGGGATACTCTGAGGTCGTTTTCCTTCATCCACTCCACTACGTTGTCGAGTGTCTTGATGGCCTCGCTATCTAGTTTGCTACTATCAAAACCGAAGTATGCAACGCTCATGTAGAGGTCTATCTCCTTATTATTGAGACCACCCTTGAGGGCAATGGCCTCATCAGGAGTGACTGGCTCACGACGACCTGCTAGCTGATTAGCTGGCACGGTATCGGTCTTTAGGATAGTACCTTGTGGTAGCAGATTACCGCCAAGCAGGTGATTGATCGCCTCTGGGCTAAGGTCGCCACGGGTAAGGAGAAGCGCATAGAGTAGGCGCTCCATCTGGTCGAGACGACGCTCCAATGGCTCATTGAAGGTGCGTGCTAGTGCTTGGTCCAAGGCACGACGCTTGAGCGTCTCTACCTTGAAAGCACGTACCACGGAGTCGCGGTAGGCAGCCTCTACATAGGGCTTGCGAGCCTCTAGTATCAGCTTGGTGATGAGCTCCTCTGCCTGATCTTGAGTGATTGGCAAGAGAGCATCATCGGGTATCGAATCGTATCCCTCAGTGGACCTGATCATGTCCCACACCTGCTGATCTACCGAGTGTGTGTCGGTAGTGCGAGGTGCATTCTCAATGATGGTCACAGTGTCGCCACTCTGTGTCACCTGCTGGGTGAGCACTACGTCCTGGGCATTGGCGTGTAGACCAATGCCTAGGAGTAGAGTAGCTACTGCTGAGGAGATTAAATTACTCTTTCTCATCATTCGTTTTCCTAATGGTGATTGATTAGAATACGAAACGATAACCTACAGCAATCTGATTATTCTTGAATAGACCTCTTGCAGTGTAGTCGGCAAATAGCTCGCCAGACTTATTCAGCTTGAAGTTGGCACCAGCGATGAAGTTTGGACCAAACTTAAGGCCAACACCGTGGCTGTAAAGACCAAGACCAAGACCTGCGTAAGGATCTACTACAGAGTCGGCGATCTTAAAGTTGTAAATTACATTGGCGCTGAGGTCGAAACCACCCTTCTTGCCAAAGCCAGCCATCAGCTCAGGTACGAAGTCAAGGTCGGTATCAGAGATCTGCATGTAACCACGCATACCTACCATCCATTGAGTTCCCTCACCAAAGTTGGCACCAGTGAGCACTGCAAGGCGGTTAAGCTTAAGGAAGTTGTTCTTAGCGTGAGTAGTAGTAGCTGTAGTAGTGGTGGTAGCACCGTTAACTACAGTAGTAGGAGTCGTTACAAGTGGGTCAACTCTCTGTACAGGCACTACGTTGGTCTGTGCAGTAGTCTTGCCCTCTAGGCGATCCATACGGTCTACTAGGCGACGCATCTCATTAACCAATTGCTGGTTAGCTACAGGGTCGTTAGTAGCTACTACCTGTGCGCCCTGTGGGTTTTGGCTGTTAAGTGCTGCTACGATGATATCCATCTCAGAGTCAGAGAACTTAGCTGCACGAGCACTCTCCTCGCTGCGGATCTTGTAGAGGATACGATCTACCATCTCCTCAAACTGCTGCTTAGTCATCATCTCGCCACCACGTACTCTCTCTCTTTGGAAGATGGTGTGACGACCGCATTGCTTTTGAGCCTCGCGGGTATCATTTACACGGTCGTTAAGGCTCTCTTCGTTGCCATTGATGTTGATCATTGGCTCATAAGCTGAGCGACCAAGGTTGATGCGAACACCGGCATTGTACATAAGGCTAGTGTAGATGTCACCTACCTCAACATTCTTAAACTCTGATGCCTCGTTATTAGAGAGAAGGGCATTGACGTTACCAAAGAGGGCTACGTACTTAGAGAATGGAATCTCTACACCTGCACCTCCCATTAGGAATAGGTTGTGAACATCAAAGCGCTCCTTTGGATCAGTGTTTGAGGTTGGTCTATCTGGATCAGTTGGAATCAAGCCCTTATCATCTAGGTAACCAGCACCAAGGGTAAGGTAAGGTACGATACCACGTGGCTGATTGAGACGGAATAGCAGGTTGGCACCATACATCTTCAGATCCTTATTGAACTTGAAGCTAGGCTTATCTGGCTGCTCTGTAGCTTGGTAGTAGAAAGCTCTCAAGCCAATCAGTGAAGAGAAGTCAAGACCTGCAGAACCTCCGATAAAGAATTGGTCTGCACGGTTGAGCTTATCGTGGAAGTCAGCATACATAATACCTGGCTCAAGGACAAACTTCACGCCGCGGAAGCCATCCTCAAAGAGGTTGCTGTATTGGCGGCTAGCATCGCTGTAACCACTCATACCACCAAGGGTGATATCAAGAGAAGCGATAGCTGACCAGTTGCCCCAACGCTTTGCCTTATCATCAACGTTTGGATTGAGTAGATAGTCTACCTTATCAAGGTTGAACTGAGTGTTGCGACCCTCTAGTGAAAGTGCAATACGCTCAGAAAGATTGAAGCGTACACCAGCACCAGCACTTAGATAGATCTGCTTTTCAGTCTCCTTAGCATCCTCTACAACCCCATTCTTTGTGTCAAATGGGTTGTAGTTAAGCATTTGCACACCACCACCTACAGTAAGGTATGGAGCGATGCTATAGTTGCTACTTAGGATATTGAACTTCAGCTCACCACCTAGGCGAGTGATATCAAACTGCATTCCATCAAGCTTATTGAGAGCATCCTCGTTAAGGATGTTCCAATTCTTGTCTTTAAGCGTATTCTTGAGGTTAACAGACTTCTCAAAGGTTCCTCTCAACTCTACATAAGGGCCAAAGCCAACGCCGAGGCGAAGTCCATAGAAAGGAGAGTTCTTAAGTGCAATGTTTTGATTCCACCAGTTGTATGATACGTTTGGTGAAAGTGTGAAGTTTACGCCATCTACCTGTGCATTGGCACTTGGTAGAAAGCCTAGACCCATTAGCCCTACGGCTACTAGTCCAAATAATCTTTTCATTCTCATATTTCTATTTGTTGTGGAAAAAATATTATATAATCCTATTACCGAGCAAAGATACACAAAACTTACTTAATATCTATATAATATGGCACATTGCCCTACTGTTGTGCCTAATGATACACTAAAGAGGATCAACATCGTAGTAGCAATTCATCTTAGGTCCTCTATACTCTTGGAGGAGAGGGTCAATGAGCTGATGAATCGCTTCACGAAGCTGTAGGGAGGAGAGCTGTAGAGGTGCGAGCAGGGTCACCTTGTAGCCGATGGCGGTTGCCTTTTTATGCACTGGCATAGGTGCTGGACCTAGGGTAGTAGCATCGGGCAGTCTATTCTGAAGAATGGTCGCTGCAGTGGTGGCGAGTTGGTAGGCTTGGCTTTGTGCCGCACTCTCAAAATATATATCAATGTGTCGGGAGAATGGGGGAAGCTGAATGCTGTGTCGCTCCTCCAGCTCAAAGTCGAGCATCTCCTGATAGTCGTTTTGCTCAAAGGCGGTGAGGGCATTGGGTGCTGTGGCAAAGTGCTGTACTACCATTCGCTTGAGCAGAGGAGCTTCATTGCGGCTCTGCATTAGATAGCGAAAGGTGAGCTCATTGGCACGGTAGTCAGAGAGCGCATAGAGGAGGTCCAGCTGCACCCACCCGATGGTAGTTGCTTTGCTCAGGTACTCTTGAGGTGGTTGGTAACTCGATGAAAGAATCACTGAAGGTAGCTTCGACCTCCGATCCACCTCTTCCGCCATCTTGATCGCCACCCCAGGGAATAGCTCTTCCATGGCACGGCGAAGTCGCTCTATCCCAGTGCCGACTAACTGCATTCCTCCAGCCCCGCACTCCGGACAGTGACTTGGCAATGGTTGGAAAAAGCCACAGAGGCCACACACTAGCATACGCGATTGCTCCATATACCGTAGCGTCGTATGGCAGTGCGGGCACTTGGGCGAGGCTTGGCACTTCGGGCAAGTAGCACTTCGGGCAAAACCCTTACGCTGATAGAGGAGAAGGGCAAGCCCGCCCTCATCTATCGCCTCTCGGATAGCTCCGATCATCTGAAAGGAGAGCATCCGCCCTTGCACACTATTATCCTCAAACGCCTTTGGCATCCAGACTGTCTGTAGTCGCACCTCGGGTGGAGTGTGCGAGGAGGTCACAAAGCTATACTTCTGCTGTAGTGCCAGTGTGTAGCTCTCTACTGAAGGGGTGGCACTCACTAGGAGAGTCTCTACCTTGGCAAAGTGAGCCAGCATCAATGCCACGTGCGTAGCGGTAAAACGGGGTGCCGGCTCATACTGTCGGTAGCCTCTATCCTCCTCATCCAGCACGGCCACCAACCCGAGCGAAGCAAAAGGAAGCCAAACGGCCGCCCTCAATCCTATGTAAAGGCCACCCTCCCCTGAGAGGGCAGAGAACCACGTGGTGCGTCGCTCCTTCTCCGTCGTGGTAGAGAAATAGCGGTAGAGCCGCACTCCAAATTGCTTTTGTAGCTCAGGGAGCGACTGCTTTAGTACCTCTATATTAGGCAGCAGGAGGAGCACCTGCTTCCCCTTTGCTACCTCTTGGAGTAGGTAGTCGTAGGGAATACGCTCCTCAATTCGACTATTAGGGCAATGGACAAGTGCGATGCGTGAGCTGCCGATAGAGATCAACTTAGAGAGCGGGTCGCCCACTTTGTGGATAGGGAGAGCCACCCCCTCATTGAGGGTACTAGCCAAGACCTCGCACTCCTCTACCGCCCCCACTTTGCGTAGCTTATTGATGGTGTAGCTAGAAGTCTCCAGCCACTCAGCAAGGTCTTGCAGACTCATCGGAGGCTTATCACCCTTTTGGTAGCTGGTGAGTATCTTTTGGAGTGCCTTCTCAGCGGCCGAACCACTCTTCAATTGTCCCTCTAGGTAGCCCCTAAAGTGGGCATCGCTCATCAGTCGCTCCGAGGGGAGCCACCCCCTCAGCGTAAGCGTTGCCTTACTTGGCTCCTCTCCCTGCGTGCCATCGGGTCGGAAACTTTGGTGAATAGCAGCCGTCAGCACCTCTCCCAAGCTACACATATAATAATTGGCCGCCCACTGCCAAAGCTCTATGATATAGGGCGGAATGGGCGGAT